>NZ_LXEU01000024.1 GCF_001654985.1 Kluyvera georgiana ATCC 51603 | reverse complement strand
CTTTTAAGGGAGAGGGCTCGTTCAGTGCACTACTCCACATCCAGCAGCCACTTCTGCGCGGGCGTCAAGCGGCTGGCGGTTTCCGGGGTGAGCCAGCGGCGCTGATCCTGCTGCGCGGCGTCTGCCCGGTCGATGTACAGGCCGTGTAGCACGCGGCGGCGCGAACCTTCGCGGTTAGTCGTGCCGCCGTGCCAGGCATGGGCGTTGTAAATCATCACGCTACCCGCAGGGGCTGCAAAAATCACTTCGTCCGGATGCGGTGCTTCCACATCTTGCAGCACATCTTCCGGCAGCTCAGGACGCAGGTGCGTGGCGGGGATAATACGCGGCGCGCCGTTCGCGGCGGAGAGATCGTCAATTGCCCAGATCGTGTTCACCAGATGCACTTTCGGGAAGTCCGGGCGCGGCTTTTTCCAGTCGGCGTGCAGCGGCTGGTGTCCGCCGTTGTACAGCGCCTCACGGGCGTTGAGGCTGGAAACTTTAAACGCGCCCCCAAAAATATAGCGGCACGCTGACAGGATCAGCGGATGTGCCCACACTTTCTCCCACACCACGCCTTTATTCACCAGGTTCGCCACCCGCGTCGCCGTCTCCTCCTGATGGTGCTCCACCGCCAGGTTTTCACCTTCTTTCTCCACCAGAAAATCAATTCGCTCGCGCATTGCGGCCAGCCAGTCGGCATCCGCTACGCCGTGAACGATCGTATAGCCCTGGGTATCCAGCTCGTGTTTCATCGTTGCTGACAGTCCGCCGTTGGCGCCCAGTGCATCCAGCCAGAATGCCGCTTGCTTGTCCATACCGCCTCTCTTTTGTTAACCATTTCACAACATGTATGAAAAGTTACTGCAGGCGTGGCCGCTATTCTGTATGAGATAGCTACACAACGCTGGATTTTTGTGTACAGCAAAATAAAGTGTGATGAGATTCAAAATCCAGAATAACAACAGGACATGAGCATGTCAGAGTCAACCCTCGTCCCCGTACTGGAACAGCTACTTTCCCGCCAGGGCGACCTCGTCGTACGCTTCCCTCAAGCCTCGCAGCCCGCACCTGAGCTGGCGATGAGCGTATCGTTTCCCCGCCTTGAAATTGTGCTGGAAGGCGAGCTGCCGGATGGCTGCCTGGAAGCGCCGCTTGGGCCGCTGCAGGCGCTGTATATTCCCGGCGGGCGCTGGAATGCCCCACGGTGGCACGGCCCGGCGACGTCGCTGAGCATTCTGTTCAGCAAACAAAAACTGGGCTTCAGCCTTCAACGCTTCGACGGTAAAAAATTCGTTGAGATCCGCAAGCAGCACGTGGCGCGGCTCGGCCCGCGGGTAGGCTCGTATCTACTGCTGGCGATGAATGAGCTGGCGATTCGCCCGGTGATGCCCACGGCGCAGATAGTGCTCAGCGGCCTGCTCAGCCACTGTATCGATCAACTGACCCATCTGGCGGATACGGTCAGCAAAAGCAGAGAATTATTTCTGGCGATTCAGGAATATATCGACGAACACGCCGCCGGGGCGCTCAGCCGAGAGACGGTGGCGAAGAAATTTCATATCACGCCAAACTATCTGTCGCACCTGTTTCAGAAGTCCAGCACCGTCGGCTTTAACGAATACCTCACCGCCGTTCGCCTGGAGTTAGCAAAGAAATTACTGCGCGGCTATGAACTGAAAATCAAAGAGATTGCCCACCACTGTGGCTTTGAGGACAGCAACTACTTTTGCCGCATCTTCCGCAAGCATACTGCCCGCTCGCCGTCGGAGTATCGTCGTCACTGCCGTACCCTGTAAGGCTATTTTTTGCGCCGATATTTCTCCGGCAGCTCGGGAACCGGGCGTCGGTCATCAATCAAATGGAGGATCGTGAGAAGCGGGTGACGCCAGAGCATCCGCGGACCCGCCCAGCGCATAATCTGTTTCATCTCTTCACGCTTTGCGGGTTGGTAGCAGTGCACCGGGCACTGCTTGCAGGCTGGCTTTTGTTCGCCGAACACGCATTTATCCAGCCGCTTATCGGCATAACGGTTCAGCATCTCGTAATGCTCAGCATCGTGCAACGCCTGCGGACAGCGGCGCTGATAAAGCGTAATCATGCTGCTGATTGTCCGTTTTTCACGATCGATGCGTTTGCCTGCCATAGCCCGTCCCTCATCAATAAAGATGCATTAATAATACACGTTTAATGGCGCATTCGCAGCCGCTTTATCCTTCGTGCTTATCCACATGGCCCAGCGGTTTTTCCGGGAAGCAAACGTCGCGCACCCGACGCTTGAGCTCGGCGGCGTCCGGGAAGCCGTCGTCACGCTTGCGCTCCCACACCAGTTCATCCCCGACGGTAATGGCAAAAATCCCGCCGGTACCCGGTATCAGCGTTACGCAGGCAATATCGGTGCTGAAGGTGTGTAGCAGTTCCTGCGCCATCCAGCTGGCGCGCAGCATCCAGTTGCATTGGGAACAGTAGGTGATGGTAACAGCCGCTTTCTCGGTCATCGCTATCTCGGGAGAGTCAAAAAACAAAATTGTAATCAAATTGTTGCATGCAAGCAGGTTTATTTGCAAACCTTGTTGCAAATGATAACAACTATCATTACCATTCGCATCACGGAAAATTGGATAGCGTCAAAATGCTTACGGAAAAGCAGATTCTGGAAGTTACGCGTGAGCCAATACTAATAACGATGAAGGCATGGCAACTATGTACAAATCCATTCAATCAGAGGCGTGGCGCAAGAAAAGCCTACTGGTGACCTCTTTGCTCGCAGCAATCTATCAGACTTCCGCGGGCGCGGCTGAAACACAGGACAAAACCGCCGTCGACAGCGCGGAACAGATGACCGTCACCGCCCCCGCACCGGTACTCAAGCCGGGCAGCCAGCACGCGGTAAGCGCGCAGGAGCTTCAGGACAAAGGGGCCAACGATTTTGGTTCCATTATGCGTTATGAACCGCTGATCGGCGCGACCGGCGCTAGCGGCGGATCCGGCAACGGCAAAAGCGGCTTCGACCGCGGCGGCTACACCGGCTACAACATTCGTGGCCTTGAGAGCAACCGTGTCGGCATCGATGTCGACGGCATTGCGCAGCCGAACGCCACCGGCCGCAGCTACGTTAGCCGCGCTGGCCAGAACACCTTCGGCATCGGCCGCGACTATATTGACCCGTACATGTACGGCAGCGTGGATATTCAATCTGGCGCGACCGACACCGAGACCGCCAATACTTCCATCGGCGGCAACGTCTCTTTCCAGCCGAAATCGGCGGACGACTATCTGCATCCAGGCAAAACCAGCGCTTTTAGCTACCACAGCGAGTATGACTCGTCTGACCGCAGCTGGCACAATGGCCTGACGGCAGCGGGCGGCGACGAAACGCTGCGCGGCATTTTTGTCTACAGCCGCCGCGATGGCCAGGAGACCACCACCAACAGTTCGAGCGTGGACGCGTTCCCGGCGAACTGGCACTCCGACGCGTTTATGGCCTCTGGGATCTGGCAGCCTAACGATCAGCACAAACTGACCAGCACCCTCGACTACTACCATAAAACCAACCACACCCACTACGATGTGTGGGACAACGCTGGCGACAGTACCATCGGCAACGCACAGCAGACCAGCCAGACTCGCCGCTGGGGCCTGAGCCTGAAAGACGACTGGACGCCGATGAACGATTTCATCGACAGCATGTCCACCAAGGTCTATTACCAGCATACCGAAGCACACGACCGCACCTACATGCCAGACAGCACTACCGGCACGATGGAAACGGTCTACTCTGACTACGACACCGATACCTGGGGTATGCAGACAGCATTAGCAAAAACGCTGGGTCGTCACGATCTGAGCGCCGGTTTCAACGCCAGCACCACCAAAACCCAGCGTCCGTTCAGCCAGTCGCCGATCCCAAGCATTTATAGCGAGATCATGCAGCCGGAAGCGGACAGCCGCGAGTACACGATCGGCGGCTTCCTGCAGGATCGGATCAACTTCGATCTCGACGGGCATAACTTTGCGGTGATCCCGGGCGTTCGCGTCGTGCACCAGTCCACCAAGCCGGAGAACCTATCCAGCCTGACCACCAACAGCACGGTGCTGACCGAATCCTCGGTCTCCACGCTGTATGGCAAAAACGCTGACACCCAGGCGCTGCCGTCGCTGACCTTCCAGTACGACATTACGCCGCGCATGATGACCTATCTGCAGTACAAACGCGGTGCGGAGTTCCCGAACACCAGCCAGCTGTACGGTTCATGGAACCTCGGATCCAGCTACGCGGGCCGCGGTCAGTACGCGCTGATCGGCAATACCGATCTGAAAACCGAAACCAGCGACAACTTCGAGTGGGGCATGAAGGGCGAAGTGACCGAAGGGATCACCATGCGTACCGCGTTGTTCTACAACAACTATAAAGACTTTATCGCCTATACCCGCTACACCCGTTCCAACAACCCAACCCAGTTCGCCAACGTACCGTCGAACATCTACACCATTTATCAGGCGGAAAACCGTGATAAAGCCTATATCTACGGCGGTGAGATCAGCGCGAAATTCAACTTTGGCACCTGGTTTGAGCAGGTTAACGGCCTGAGCGCAACGCTGGCCTACGGCTACAGCGAAGGGAAGTCAAAATCCAGCTACTACGGCGACAAATACGTCGACCTCGATAGCGTTGCGCCGATGAAAGCGATCGTCGGCGTGGCGTGGGACGATCCGTCGAAAGTGTACGGTACCGCGCTGACCGCCACCTTCGTGAAAGGCAAACGCGCCACTGCCACCAACCGTGAGAGCTACGCCAACACCGGCAGCGCGATTACCGATTCCACCAGCGAATACATGCGCGTACCTGGCTACGGCATGCTCGACTGGACGGCCTACTGGCGCGTGGCGAAGAACGTCCGTATCAACGGCGGCGTGTATAACCTGACCGACCGTAAATACTGGGACTACCTGAGCAGCCGCAACATTGAAACGTCCACTAATCAGGACGCCAACGATAAATCGCTGGCGGTGATGCCGGGCCGTACCTGGCAGTTGGGCGTCAACGTCGATTTCTGATAACAACATCAACAAAACCTGCCTCCGGCCGCTGGCCGGGGTAATGATAAGGAAGAGAGTTATGCAAAACGCATCAACTGAACTGTGGCAGCGCTATCAGGACGTCAAAGCCAGCGGCGCCGCCAAATACGCTCGCGATATCGCCGCCGTAATGGGGGTGAGCGAAGCGGAACTGACCGCAGCCCGCGTCGGCCACGATGCCGTTCGCCTGCAGGATAATGCGCGCGCGATTCTCGCTTCGCTGGAAAAGGTCGGTGAAACCAAATGCATCTGCCGCAATGAGTACGCGGTGCATGAGCAGGTTGGCGCGTTCACCCACCAGCACCTCGACGGCCACGCGGGCCTGGTACTCAACCCGCGCGCCCTCGACCTGCGCCTGTTCCTGAGCCAGTGGGCCAGCGCGTTTCACGTTAACGATGGAGGGCGTGAGAGCATTCAGTTCTTTGACCCGCACGGCGACGCGGTGCTGAAGGTCTATACCACTAACAACACGGAGAGCGAGGCCTGGCAGGCGCTGATTGCCGAACAGGCCCAATCAACGCCAGCGCCGCTGGCGGTTCGTCCGGTGGAAAACGCGCGCTATGCCGACACGGCCGACGGCGCGACGCTGGAAAAAGAGTGGCGCGCAATGACCGACGTCCACCAGTTCTTCGCGCTGCTGCGCAAGTACAACCTCTCGCGCCAGCAGGCTTTCCGCCTGGTCAACGACGACCTGGCCTGTCGCATCGATACTGATGCCCTGCCTCGCCTGCTGGAAACCCTGCAGCGGGACGGCAATGAATTTATGATTTTCGTTGGCAACCGCGGCTGCGTGCAAATCTTCACCGGCGTGCTGGAGAAGCTGACGCCAATGCGCGGCTGGATCAACATCTTCAACAGCGCCTTCACCCTGCACCTGCGTGAAGAGACCATCGACGAAGTGTGGGTGACGCGTAAGCCAACCGTTGACGGTCACGTCACCAGCGTAGAGCTATTTGCCAAAGACGGCACCCAGATTGCCCAGTTGTACGGGCAGCGCAGCGAAGGCCATCCGGAGCAGCAACGGTGGCGCACCCAGGTCGATAGCCTGACGGCGGAAGGGCAGACCGTATGAAACGACTGCTGATTCTGCTGGCGGCGCTGCCGCTGTTGGCTAACGCCGCCGAGCGTATTATCACCCTCGGCGGCGACGTGACGGAAATCGTCTACGCGCTGGATGCCCAGTCACAGCTGGTGGCGCGCGACAGCACCAGCACCTGGCCGGCGGCGTCACAATCGCTGCCGGACGTTGGCTACCTGCGCCAGCTCAATGCGGAAGGCATTCTTTCCCTGCGCCCGACGCTGGTGCTGGCCAGCAGCCAGGCGCAGCCGTCGCTGGTGCTGCAAAAGGTGGAAGGCAGCAAGGTGAAGGTGGTGAATGTGCCGGGGGGCTACGATGCGGCGGCGATGGACAACAAAGTCCGGATGATTGCCGACGCGCTGGGCAAGCAGACACAGGGCGAGGCGCTGCGCAAAACGCTGCATGACGATATGACGAAAATCCCGGCGCGCCCGCTGAACAAGCGCGTGCTGTTTATCCTCAGCCACGGCGGCTCCGGGGCGCTGGTGGCCGGGCAGCAGACGGCGGCGGACGGCGCGATTAAGCTCGCCGGTTTGCAAAACGCGATGCAGGGCTTTGACCACTATCGCACCATGTCGCAGGAAGGGGTTATTGCCAGTGAGCCGGATCTGGTGGTGATCTCCGCCGACGGTCTAAAAGGCATGGGCGGCGAAGCATCGCTGTGGAAGTTGCCGGGTCTGGCGCAAACGCCGGCCGGGCGCGACAAGCAGGTGCTGGTGGTTGACGATATGGCCTTGCTCGGGTTCAGCCCGCGCACGCCGCAGGCGCTGCTGCAGCTGCGGCAAAAAGCGGAGCAGCTACCCTGATGCACATCACCGTCTCCCGCCAGCTCTGGCTGATGGTCGCGCTGCTGATTAGCATGACGCTGTTCGCCACCACCCTCGGCGCCATGCGGCTACCGCTCGCGAGCCTCTGGCCGTCCGGCGACGAGGTGCTGCGCCATATCTGGCTCACCATCCGTCTGCCGCGCGTGCTGCTGGCGCTGCTGGTAGGCAGCGCGCTGGCGCTCTCCGGCTGCGTGATGCAGGGGCTATTTCGCAACCCGCTCGCCGATCCGGGGCTGCTCGGGATCAGCAGCGGCGCGGCGCTGGCGGTGGCATTCTGGCTGGTACTGCCGATTTCCGTACCGGTTCTGGTGGCGCTGTATGCGCCCATGCTGGCCGCGTTTATCGGCAGCCTGACGGTGATGGCAGTCATTTTTGTGCTCAGTAAGGCTGGCGACGGCTCGCTCTCGCGCCTGCTGCTGGTCGGTATTGCGATTAACGCCCTGTGCGGCGCGCTGGTGGGGATGCTGTCGTGGATCAGCAACGACGCGCAGCTGCGCCAGCTGTCACTATGGGGGATGGGCAGCCTGGGGCAGGCGGAGTGGCCGACGCTGTTGGTCTCCGCCACGCTGATTATCCCATCATCGCTGGTGGTGTGGTGGATGGCCGCGCGCCTCAATCTGCTTCAGTTGGGTGATGAAGAAGCGCACTATCTCGGCGTTAACGTCCGGGTGCTGCAGCGCGTGCTGCTGCTGTGTAGCGCGGTGCTGGTGGCGGCATCGGTGGCGATAAGCGGCGTGATTGGCTTTATCGGGCTGGTGGTTCCGCATCTGATGCGCATGTGGCTGGGGCCGGATCACCGCGGGCTGATCCCCGGCTCGCTGCTGGCGGGCGCCATTCTGCTGTTAATTGCCGATACCCTCGCCCGTACGGTTGCCGCGCCTGCCGAGATGCCGGTGGGGCTGCTGACCAGCCTGCTCGGCGCACCGTGGTTCTTGTGGCTTATATTCCGTCAGGAGAGGGGGGCCCATGGATAAGCACTATTCCGCCCGCGCGCTGTCGCTGCGTCTGGGCAAACGTCGGGTGATTGATGGCGTGTCGCTGGAGCTGCGGCGCGGCGAAGTCACCGCGCTGATTGGCCCCAACGGCGCGGGAAAATCGACCCTGCTGCGGCTACTTTCCGGCTTTCTCAACGCCGACAGCGGCGAGCAGAACATTGAAGGCAAACCGCTTACCGAGTGGTCGACTGCCGCCCTTTCCCGCCGCCGCGCGGTGATGCTGCAACGCACGCAGCTGAACGCCAGTTGGCCGGTGGAAACGGTGA
Source organism: Kluyvera georgiana ATCC 51603 (assembly GCF_001654985.1). GTDB lineage: Bacteria > Pseudomonadota > Gammaproteobacteria > Enterobacterales > Enterobacteriaceae > Kluyvera > Kluyvera georgiana. Next base: position 96,861 of record NZ_LXEU01000024.1, on the reverse strand, counting down.
TCGCCATGGGGCGCGCGCCGTGGGGAGCGGAAGTGGACCCGGCGCTTATCCAGCGGGTGATGACCGAAACCGGCTGTACCCATCTGGCGGGCCGTCTCTATCCGGCGCTCTCCGGCGGCGAACAGCAGCGCGTGCAGCTGGCACGCAGCCTGGCGCAACTGTGGCGCGACGATGGTCCGCAGGGATGGCTGTTTCTCGACGAACCAACCTCGGCGCTGGACCTGTTCTATCAACAGCACCTGCTGCGGCTGCTGAAGAAGCTGACCCGCCGCGGCGAGCTGCACGTGTGCATTGTGCTGCACGATCTCAACCTCGCCGCCCTGTGGGCCGACACTATTCTGTTGTTATATCAGGGCAAGCTGGTCGCCCAAGGCACGCCGCAGGAGGTGATTCAGCAGCCGGTGATTCACCGCTGGTACGGTGCAGACATCAGCATGAACCAGCACCCTGACGCGGCGGTACCGCAGGTCCATCTGGCCCCCTAGCGGCGGGGCCTTGCGACAGGGTGATTGCATAGGTGATTATTCTGTTATTCATTAATCTCAGGAAACATAACCCTGCTTTAGCGCGTAGATATAATCAATCGTGACCAGATTCACAATTGAATGCACAGTTAATAGACAAAAAAATAAATTATCATAATGTATGGGCGTGTCTGATGGAGAACATACATTATGAACATCCTGAATAGAACGTATAAAATTTCGAAGTGGTTTAATATTGACAACGTCATCGTCAATCACCGTCCTTAACTCCTCGAACGACTCCACGCCTGTATCATTGTAAATAGTGGTGTAACCGCTATTTCTGATATCCAATAAAAATCTATGCCTTTCTGTTTTATTACAGCGACGCTGCACGCCTTTTTAACAGGCCGTGTAGATTGATGCCGTAATATACCGAGAGCAGAGATGGTATTCGTATTGCGCCAATAAGTGGTTTTTCATATTTCATGAATAACCAGCGGGGAGCCGCGCGCTAAAAATAACGATTTAAGGATGACACCATGAATAACTTTAAACATCTGCCAGAACCGTTCCGTATTCGCGTCATTGAGCCAGTAAAACGTACCACCCGCGAACACCGCGAAAACGCCATTATTCAGGCCGGGATGAACCCCTTCCTGCTCGACAGCGAAGACGTGTTTATTGATCTGCTCACCGACAGCGGCACCGGCGCGGTAACGCAAAATATGCAGGCGGCGATGCTGCGTGGCGATGAAGCCTATAGCGGCAGCCGTAGCTACTATGCGCTGTGCAATGCCGTAAAAGATATTTTTGGCTATCAGCACACCATTCCAACGCACCAGGGACGCGGCGCCGAGCAAATTTATATTCCGGTGCTCATCAAAAAACGCGAGCAGGAAAAAGGCCTCGACCGCAGCAAAATGGTGGCGTTCTCTAACTATTTCTTCGACACCACCCAGGGTCATAGCCAGATTAACGGCTGTACCGTACGTAACGTATATATTAAAGAAGCGTTCGACACCGCCGCGCGTAACGATTTTAAAGGTGATTTCGACCTGCAGGGTTTAGAGCACGGCATTGAAACGGTCGGCCCGAACAACGTGCCGTATATTGTCGCAACCATTACCTGTAACTCGGCGGGCGGCCAGCCGGTGTCGCTGGCGAACCTGAAGGCGATGTACGCGATTGCGAAGAAATACGATATTCCGGTAGTGATGGATTCGGCGCGCTTTGCGGAAAACGCTTACTTTATTCAGCAACGCGAACCGGGCTATCAGGACTGGAGTATCGAAGAAATTACCCGCGAAACCTATAAGTACGCGGATATGCTCGCGATGTCGGCGAAAAAAGATGCCATGGTGCCCATGGGCGGCCTGCTGTGCATCAAAGACGACAGCTTCTTCGACGTGTACACCGAATGCCGTACCCTCTGCGTCGTGCAGGAAGGCTTCCCAACCTATGGCGGGCTGGAAGGCGGCGCGATGGAGCGTCTGGCCGTGGGCCTGTACGACGGGATGAATCAGGACTGGTTAGCCTACCGCATCACCCAGATTCAGTATCTGGTCGACGGGCTGGAAGCCATTGGCGTGACCTGTCAGCAGGCTGGCGGACACGCGGCGTTTGTCGATGCCGGTAAGCTGCTGCCGCATATTCCGGCCGACCAGTTCCCGGCTCAGGCGCTGGCCTGCGAGCTGTATAAAGTCGCGGGGATCCGCGCGGTAGAGATTGGTTCATTCCTGCTGGGCCGCGACCCGAAAACCGGCAAACAACTGCCGTGTCCGGCAGAGTTGCTGCGCTTAACCATTCCGCGCGCGACCTACACCCAAACGCATATGGACTTTATTATTGAGGCCTTCGAACATGTCAAAGAGAATGCCCACAATATTAAAGGATTAACCTTTACCTACGAGCCTAAAGTGCTGCGCCACTTTACCGCCAAACTGACTGAAGTGTAATTAACCTAAACGCCAGTGGTTATATCCCGGATATAGCCACTGGCTTATTCATGCCTGGCATTACGATATTCCTGACAACAACAACGCATTCGCCGTTATCAATAAGGGAAAGCCATGGAAGAAGATTCAAATACAAAACATTCCTCATTCTGGGGAATTATGGTGATTGCCGGCACCGTGATCGGTGGCGGGATGTTTGCTTTACCGGTTGACCTTGCCGGAGCCTGGTTTTTTTGGGGGGCTTTTATTCTTATTATTGCCTGGTTTTCGATGCTGCACTCCGGGCTATTATTACTGGAAGCCAATCTGAACTATCCGGTGGGTTCCAGTTTTAATACCATTACCAAAGATTTAATTGGCGCAAAGTGGAATGTAATAAGCGGAATCACCGTCGCATTCGTACTGTATATTCTCACCTATGCCTATATTTCGGCAAACGGCGCCATTATCAGCGAAACTATCGCGATCAATACCGGAACGCACGTTAATCCGCGAATCGTCGGTATCGGCAGCGCGGTGTTTGTCGCGTGTATTCTGTGGGTCAGTTCGCTGGCTGCCAGCCGCATTACCTCTTTATTTCTTGGTATCAAGATCATCGCCTTTATCGTGGTATTTGGATCGTTTTTCTTCCAGGTTGACTACACGATCCTGCGCGATCTCGCCGCACCGGAAGCCAATAAAACCTACCTCCCCTATATTCTGATGGCCGTGCCGGTTTGCCTGGCCTCGTTCGGTTTCCATGGCAATATTCCCAGCCTGATTATCTGCTACGGCAAACGCAAAGATAAGTTGATTAAGAGCATCGTCTTTGGTTCGCTGCTGGCCCTGGTCATTTATCTGTTCTGGCTTTACTGCACGATGGGCAATATCCATCGCAGCAACTTTAAAGAGATTATCGCCTCAGGCGGTAACGTCGACTCGCTGGTGAAGTCATTTTTAGGTACCAATCAGCACGGCGTCATCGAATTTTTCCTGCTGATCTTCTCCAACCTGGCGGTCGCGAGCTCTTTCTTTGGCGTCACGCTGGGGCTATTCGACTATCTGGCGGATTTATTCAAAATGGATAATTCGCCGTCCGGGCGATTCAAGACCCTGCTGCTCACCTTTTTACCGCCCGCCGCGCTGTATCTGATTTTCCCTAACGGCTTTATCTACGCCATCGGCGGCGCGGGGCTCTGCGCAACCATCTGGGCGGTGATCGTACCGGCGTTCCTCGCGCTAAAATCGCGCGAGCGCTTCCCGGACAAAATGTTCACCGTCTGGGGCGGCAAAGCGATTCCCGCGGTGGTGATTCTATTTGGCGTGATGGTTATTCTTTGCTGGTTCGGCAGCACCTTTAACCTGTTGCCGAGGTTCGGTTAACACCACTCCGGCGGCAGGTCGAATCGCCCGATTCAGCCTGCCGCCGAATCTCGAACATCCTGGTGGAACAACTCTCCCACTTTCGTCTTCACCGCTTTCCCTGAAATACCTATCTCCGTTATCATAGCCACCCACTGCGACAAAAAACGAAAATGAAAAAGTTCGCTTTCCACTTTTAACCAGGGACCTGGATTACACCCCATGAGTAAAATCGACAATCTCGACGCTCACACCCCGATGATGCAGCAGTACCTGAAGCTAAAAGCACAGCATCCGGAAATTCTGCTGTTCTATCGTATGGGCGACTTCTACGAAATGTTCTACGACGATGCGAAGCGCGCCTCGCAGCTGCTGGACATCTCGTTGACCAAACGCGGCGCTTCTGCCGGCGAACCGATTCCCATGGCGGGTATCCCGCATCACGCGGTAGAAAACTATCTCGCCAAGCTGGTCAATCAGGGCGAATCGGTCGCCATCTGCGAGCAGATTGGCGACCCGGCCACCAGCAAAGGGCCGGTTGAGCGCAAAGTCGTACGCATCGTCACGCCCGGCACCATCAGCGATGAAGCCCTGTTACAGGAACGTCAGGACAACCTGCTGGCAGCCATCTGGCAGGATAGCAAAGGCTACGGCTATGCGACGCTGGACATCAGCTCCGGCCGCTTCCGCCTGAGCGAACCGACCGACCGCGAAACCATGGCGGCAGAGCTGCAGCGCACCAACCCGGCCGAGCTGCTGTACGCCGAAGATTTTGCCGAGATGTCGCTCATTGAAGGCCGCCGAGGCCTGCGTCGTCGCCCGCTCTGGGAATTTGAAATTGATACCGCGCGCCAGCAGTTGAACCTGCAGTTCGGCACTCGCGATCTCGTCGGCTTCGGCGTTGAAGGTGCGGCGCGCGGCCTGTGCGCCGCAGGCTGCCTGTTACAGTATGTCAAAGACACCCAGCGCACCTCGCTGCCGCATATTCGTTCCATCACCATGGATCGTCAGCAGGACAGCATCATCATGGACGCTGCAACCCGTCGCAATCTGGAGATCACCCAGAACCTCGCCGGCGGCTTTGAAAATACCCTCGCGTCGGTACTTGATTGCACGGTCACGCCGATGGGCAGCCGTATGCTCAAACGCTGGCTGCATATGCCGGTGCGCGATACAAAAATTCTCACCGAGCGCCAGCAGACCATTGGCGCACTGCAGGATACCACCGCCGAGCTGCAGCCAGTGCTGCGTCAGGTTGGCGATCTGGAGCGTATTCTCGCACGTCTGGCGCTGCGTACCGCCCGTCCGCGTGATCTTGCCCGCATGCGCCATGCTTTCCAGCAGTTGCCGGAACTGCGCGCTCAGTTGGCTAGCGTTGACAGCGCGCCGGTACAGATGCTGCGCGAGAAAATGGGTGAATTTACCGAACTGCGCGAGCTGCTGGAGCGTGCCATCATCGATGCGCCGCCGGTGCTGGTTCGTGACGGCGGCGTGATCGCCCCGGGTTATAACGAAGAGCTGGACGAATGGCGCGCGCTGGCCGATGGCGCGACCGACTACCTCGACCGCCTGGAGATCCGCGAGCGCGAGCGCACCGGGCTGGATACGCTGAAGGTAGGCTATAACGCGGTTCACGGCTATTACATCCAAATCAGCCGTGGGCAGAGCCATCTGGCGCCGATTAACTATGTGCGCCGTCAGACGCTGAAAAACGCCGAGCGCTACATCATTCCCGAGCTGAAAGAGTACGAGGACAAAGTTCTGACCTCGAAAGGCAAGGCGCTGGCGCTGGAAAAACAGCTGTACGACGAGTTGTTTGAACTGCTGCTGCCGCACCTGGCCGACCTTCAGCAAAGCGCCAGCGCATTGGCTGAGCTGGATGTGCTGGTCAACCTGGCGGAACGCGCCTATACGCTGAACTATACCTGCCCGACCTTTACCGATAAGCCCGGTATTCGGATTACCGAAGGCCGCCATCCGGTGGTAGAGCAGGTGCTCAACGAACCGTTTATCGCCAACCCGCTGAGTCTGTCGCCGCAGCGCCGAATGTTAATCATTACCGGCCCGAACATGGGCGGTAAAAGTACCTACATGCGCCAGACGGCGCTGATTGCGCTGCTGGCCTACATTGGCAGCTACGTTCCGGCGCAAAGCGTCGAGATTGGCCCCATCGACCGCATCTTCACCCGCGTCGGCGCGGCGGACGACCTGGCCTCCGGCCGCTCCACCTTTATGGTAGAGATGACCGAAACGGCCAATATTCTGCACAACGCCACCGAACACAGCCTGGTGCTGATGGATGAAATCGGTCGCGGCACCTCCACCTACGACGGTCTGTCGCTGGCGTGGGCCTGTGCGGAAAATCTGGCTAATAAGATCAAAGCGTTGACGCTATTCGCCACCCACTACTTCGAGCTGACCCAGCTGCCGGAGAAAATGGAAGGTGTGGCCAACGTACACCTGGACGCGCTGGAGCACGGCGAGACTATCGCCTTTATGCACAGCGTGCAGGATGGCGCGGCGAGCAAGAGCTACGGCCTGGCGGTGGCGCAGTTAGCTGGCGTGCCGAAGGAGGTGATTAAGCGCGCGCGCCAGAAGCTGCGCGAGCTGGAAAGCCTTTCGCCGAATGCGGCGGCCACGCAGATAGACGGCACGCAAATGTCGCTGCTGTCCGTACCCGAAGAGGTGTCGCCGGCGGTTGAGGCCCTGGAAGGTCTGGATCCGGACTCGTTAACGCCGCGTCAGGCGCTGGAGTGGATTTACCGTTTGAAAAGCATGGTGTAATCCATACCAACTGCCGGGCTGCCTAACGTGGCCCGGCACATTACACTCATTGATATTGAATATTAGGAAAAGAAGATAAAATCATATTGCATTAACTTTTATTCATTCAGTAACAATATATATCCAATTCCCTTCCCGCATTATCATATCGCTTCGTATCATAATGAGTTTATATTTATCATATTGATAATTTAGCACGAATGCCTTTCCATATTTTGCAGCAACTTCGTGATATATTTATATAGCGCTCACACTTCCTTATTCTCAATTATTTATTCCCCATTACTGGCGTAGTTATTGCCTGTTCTCAATATTGACCTAAATAGATTGATATTGAGGGAAGAGAAATGGGAACTCGAAGAACGGCCGCCGTTGGCGATACCTGCATGCGCGTCGATGCCATCGCAAAGGTCACCGGGCGAGCACGGTATACCGATGACTATGTGATGGCGGGCATGTGCTATGCAAAGTATGTTCGTAGCCCTATCGCACACGGCTATGCCAATAGTATTCACTGCGATGAAGCCAGAAGCCTGCCTGGCGTACTGGCGATATTTACCTGGGAAGACGTGCCTGCCATTCCCTTTGCCACGGCGGGCCACGCATGGGTATTAGATGAAGATAAGCGCGATGTTGCCGATCGCTACCTGCTCACTCGCCATGTGCGCCACCACGGCGATGCGGTGGCTATCGTGGTCGCCAGAGACGAACTGACCGCCGAGAAAGCGGCGCGGTTAGTCGAGGTCGATTGGCAGCCTCTCCCCGTGATTACCACGCCTGAAACCGCGCTCTCACCGGATGCCGTTAAGATCCATGAGGGCGGTAATTTACTGAAACAGAGCGAAATGTCCACAGGCGATGTGTCGCAGGCTATCGCGCAGGCCGATTATCAAATACAGGGACGCTATCAGACGCCGGTGATTCAACATTGCCACATGGAAGGCGTCACCTGCTTTGCCTGGATGGAGGAGGATTCGCGAATCACTATTGTCTCCAGCACGCAAATTCCGCATATCGTACGCCGCGTCGTGGCCCAATCTCTGGGGCTAGCCTGGTCACAGGTCCGAATTATCAAGCCCTACGTTGGCGGTGGCTTTGGCAATAAGCAGGATGTGCTGGAAGAGCCGATGGCAGCGTTTCTAACCACAAAACTCGGCGGCATTCCGGTGAAAGTCGCCCTCAGCCGCGAAGAGTGCTTTCTGGCTTCCCGTACCCGGCATGCCTTTACGCTCAACGGCCAGCTCGGGATCGATCGAGACGGTACATTAAAAGGCTACAGCCTGGACGTACTCTCCAATACCGGCGCCTATGCCTCACACGGCCATTCGATCGCCTCCGCTGGGGGAAATAAAGTGGCCTATCTCTACCCGCGCAGCGCCTTTAGTTACCGTTCTACCACTTGTTACACCAATTTACCGTCCGCTGGCGCCATGCGAGGATACGGTGCGCCGCAGGTGGTCTTCGCCGTCGAATCCATGCTGGATGACGCGGCGGCGGCACTAGGACTGGATCCGTTGGACGTGCGCCTGCGCAACGCCGCGCAGGAAGGCGATACCAACCCGATTACCGGCAAAACAATCTACAGCGCCGGGCTGCCGGAGTGCCTGCTAAAAGGCCGTGAGCTCTTTGAATGGGATAAGCGCCGTGAGGAGTGTCAGCATCAGCAGGGACGCATTCGTCGCGGCGTCGGCGTCGCCTGCTTCAGCTATACCTCCAATACCTGGCCCGTTGGCGTAGAGATAGCCGGTGCGCGCCTGCTGATGAATCAGGACGGGAGAATTCACGTCCAGAGCGGCGCCACGGAAATCGGCCAGGGCGCAGATACCGTCTTTAGCCAAATGGTCGCCGAAACCGTCGGCGTTCCTGTCAGCTTCGTTCACGTTATTTCAACGCAGGATACCGATATTACCCCCTTCGACCCTGGCGCATTCGCCTCGCGCCAAAGCTATGTCGCCGCTCCTGCGCTACGTCAGGCCGCACTACAGTTAAAAGAAAAAATTATCGCCCATGCCGCGGAGATGCTCCATCAATCCGCCATGAGCCTGACGCTGGAGAAAGGTTTTATCGTCCTTATCGACCGCCCGGAAACACCGCTGTTATCCATACAGGAGCTGGCGATGGATACGTTTTATCACCCCGATCGCGGCGGCCAGCTGTCGGCAGAGTGTTCGGTAAAAACCACCACTAACCCACCGGCGTTTGGCTGCACCTTTGTCGACTTGAGCGTGGATCTGGACCTGTGCAAAGTGACCATCAACCGCATGCTTAACGTTCATGACTCCGGGCGTATTCTCAACCCGCTGCTGGCGGAAGGCCAGGTTCATGGCGGCATGGGAATGGGGATCGGCTGGGCGCTATTTGAGGAGATGATCATTGATGCACAAAGCGGCATCGTGCGTAACCCGAACCTGCTGGACTACAAAATGCCGACCATGCCGGATCTGCCGCCCCTGGAAAGCGCCTTTATCGAAACGCAGGAGCCGCAGTCCGCTTACGGGCATAAATCACTGGGTGAGCCGCCGATTATTCCCGTCGCCGCTGCCATTCGTAACGCTGTCAGAATGGCGACCGGCGTGGCCATTAATACGCTGCCGCTGACGCCCAAACGGTTGTTTGAAGAATTTCACCAGGCCGGTCTGATTTAAGGATAACACCATGTTTGATATAGCCACTTATCATCGTGCAGCCAACATCGCCGAAGCGATCGGCCTGCTGGTTAACCACCCGCAGGCAAAATTGCTCGCGGGGGGCACCGACGTCCTGATTCAACTGCATCATCACAATGCGCGCTACCGTCACATTATCGATATTCATGGCCTGGACGAACTGCGCGGTATCGCCTTCACCCAAGGAGGCGATCTGCGTATCGGTTCAGCAACGACCTTCACTGAATTGATTGAACACCCTCTGACACAGCGGCACCTGCCCGCCCTGTGCGCAGCGGCGGCGTCCATTGCTGGCCCGCAGATACGCAACGTCGCGACCTATGGCGGCAATATCTGCAATGGAGCCACCAGCGCCGACTCAGCAACCCCAACGCTGATTTATGAGGCGATACTGGAGATCCACTCTCCTGAAGGCATCCGCTATACCCCAATTAGCGGTTTCCATACCGGGCCGGGTAAAGTTGCCCTCGAGCAGGGGGAGATCGTCGCGGCGTTTCACTTCCCCGCACAGCCTGACGAAAATATCGGAAGTGCGCATTTTAAATACGCCATGCGCGATGCGATGGATATTTCAACCATTGGCTGCGCGGCGCGCTGCCGCCTGCATAACGATAGCATTAGCGAGCTGCGCCTCGCTTTCGGCGTAGCGGCGCCTACCCCAATTCGCTGTCAGCACGCCGAGAACACCGCGCGCAATGCGCCGCTCACACAAGCCACGCTGGACGCTATCGGCGAGGCGGTGTTGCAGGACGTCGCCCCACGTTCGTCCTGGCGCGCCAGTAAAGAATTTCGCCTGCATCTCATTCAAACCATGACCAAAAAAGTGGTTAGCGAGGCCGTCGTTGCGGCCGGAGGAAAGCTGCTATGAAGCACACTGACAGAATCACGCTGGCATGCACCATTAACGGCATCTCGTTTGAAGGCGGCGTTGCGCCGGGTATGCCGCTGTCTGAGCTGCTCCGCGAACAAGGGCTCCTTAGCGTCAAGCAGGGCTGCTGCGTAGGTGAATGCGGCGCCTGCACCGTTCTGGTTGACGATGTAGCCATTGATAGCTGCCTGTATCTGGCGGCCTGGGCGGCCGGTAAGCATATTCGTACGCTGGAGGGAGAGGCATGCGGCGAAAAAATATCGCCGATACAGCACGCCTATGCGACATCGGGCGCCGTACAGTGCGGCTTCTGCACGCCAGGGCTTATCATGGCAACCACGGCCATGCTCGCCAAACCGCACAATTCGCCGTTAACCATCCTGGAAATTCGTCGGGGGCTGGCGGGAAATTTGTGCCGCTGTACGGGTTATCAAATGATTGTGGATACCGTTCAGCGCTGCGAACAAGAAAAGTGAGCCAAAAAGAGAGACAAGGATGTCTCTCAAACTGCTGACAAAGTATGGAGCCGTGTTTGTGTCGGGTGGCGACTGAGTCTTACCCGACCAACAAATAGCATGATATCAATATGTCGTAGAAACACGGTTTAGTGCTATCAGGCAAGGGGTTTGTCAGCAATCTCAGAAACAAAGATGTCTCTTATCTATCGCCTATATTCTCCATCAATCTTTCTCCGTTATTTTTATCATTATCATAATGAGAGATTCTCACCGCTATCGAGAAAATAATGCAACCCAAAAAATGAGAGTTCCTGCCGCCGCAAACCACGCGAAGCCCCCCAGACCAACTGAGATATATTTCACAAAGTAGATTCAGGATTAGAAGTTACTCACATAATTTTATTTTAATACCTCCGTTGCGCAAGAGTGGTGCGAATGTTGCTGCATATCCCTCAATTTCAATTGACAACTCATCTATGCACAGGCCGTTAAGGCCGCAACCGATATATACCCTCTGTCCTGACCAAAGAGGGGAGCACGAGGAACGTTTATGATCGAACAATTTTTCAAACCGGACTCCGTCGAGCAGGCGCTAGAACTGAAGCGCCACTACCAGGATGACGCCGTCTGGTTCGCTGGCGGTAGCAAACTCAACGCCACGCCGACGCGCACCGAAAAACGTATCGCTATTTCTCTGCAGGATCTGGAACTGGCATGGGTAGACTGGGACAACGGTAAGCTGCGCATTGGCGCGATGACCTCCTTGCAAACGTTACGCGATACCCCTTTTATCCCCAATGCATTACACGACGCTCTCGGCTTTATCTACTCCCGCCACCTGCGCAATCAATCCACCATCGGCGGTGAAATTGCCGCCCGGCAGGAAGAGTCCGTTTTACTGCCCGTACTGCTGGCGCTGGATGCCTTACTGCTCTTCGGAAACGGCGAAACGCTACCGCTGGAAGATTATCTGGTTAATCCTGGCGATCGTCTGATTACCGAAATAGTGATTCAGGACCCTTACCGAACCTGCGCCACCCGCAAAATCAGCCGCTCACAGGCCGGGTTAACCGTTGTGACCGCCGCCGTGGCGCTTACCGATCACGACGGCATACGCATCGCCCTCGATGGCGTCTGTGCTCAATCGCAGCGCCTGCGCGATGTCGAAAAACAGCATCGGGAAGGAAATTCGCTGGAGCAAGCCGTCAGCGCGGCGATTTTCCCGCAGGAAGACCTTCGCGGCAGTGTTGCCTATAAACGCTATATCACGGGTGTCGTCGTAGCGGATCTGTATGCCGATTGCCTACAAATGGGGGAGGAAATCGCATGATTATTCATTTCACGCTCAACGGTACGGCTCAGGAGATGAAGGTTAATCCCGGCGAAAACGTACAGAAAATGCTGTTTAATCTTGGTCTGCACGCGGTGCGTAACAGCGACGACGGTTTTGGTTTCGCAGGATCCGATGCCATTCTTTTTAATGGTCATATTGTCAACGCATCGTTATTGATCGCCGCCCAACTGGATCAGGCAAAAATTTTCACTGCGGAATCACTGGGTAAGTGGAACGAGCCGAGCCTGGTGCAGCAGGCAATGATCGACGTTGGCGTTGTGCAGTCTGGCTATAACGACCCCGCTGCCGCGCTTATCATCACCGATCTCCTTGATCGGATCCCCACCCCCAGTCGCGAAGAGATCGACGATGCGCTGTCCGGTTTATTCAGCCGTGATGCGGGCTGGCAGCAATATTATCAAGTAGTTGAATTGGCCGTAGCTCGTAAAGCCGACCCAAACGCCTCGTTGGAAATTGCTCCGACATTCCGTGACGATCTCACCGTCATTGGTAAGCTGCATCCTAAAACGGATGCCGCCAAAATGGTGCAGGCGAAACCGTGCTACGTCGAAGATCGCATCTCCGCAGATGCCTGTGCCATCAAAATGCTGCGCAGCCCGCACGCGCATGCGCTGATTAGCCATCTTGATGTCAGCCGCGCGGAAGCCCTGCCGGGCGTTGTCCACGTCATTACCTGGCGAAACTGCCCCGATCTCTACTACACCCCCGGCGGGCAAAGCGCGCCGGAACCCTCGCCGCTCGATAGACGCATGTTTGGTAAAAAACTGCGCCACGTCGGCGACCGGGTGGCTGCCGTCGTCGCGGAAAATGAAGAGATTGCACAGGCCGCGCTCAAGCTCATCGACGTTGAATACGAAGTCCTGAAGCCTGTCATGTCGATTGATGAAGCCATGGCGGAGGATGCACCTATCGTACACGACGAGCCGGTTGTGTACGGCGTAGGCGCGCCGGATACGCTGGAAGGTGATAACCTGCACGCCGCACAGCGCGGCGAGCACATGATCGTGAACTTCCCGATCGGCGCACGCCCGCGTAAAAATATCGCCGCCAGCATCCATGGCCACATCGGCGATATTGAGAAAGGTTTTGCCGATGCCGACGTGATCATTGAACGTACCTACCGTTCGACCCAGGCCCAGCAATGTCCGGCAGAAACCCACATCTGCTTTACCCGTATGGACGGCGATCGGCTGGTGATTCATGCATCAACCCAGGTGCCGTGGCACGTACGTCGCCAGGTGGCACGCCTCGTCGGCATGAAGCAGCACAAGGTTCATGTCATTAAAGAGCGCGTTGGCGGTGGATTCGGTTCAAAACAGGATATTCTGTTAGAAGAGGTTTGCGCCTGGGCGACCTGCGTCACAGGGCGTCCGGTCTATTTCCGCTATACCCGCGAAGAGGAGTTCATTGCTAACACCTCACGCCACGTCGCCAAAGTGACGGTAAAACTGGGGGCGAAAAAAGATGGCCGCCTGACCGCCGTGAAGATGGATTTCTGCGCCAACACCGGGCCGTATGGCAACCACGCTCTGACGGTGCCGTGTAACGGCCCGGCGCTGTCACTGCCGCTGTACCCTTGCGATAACGTCGATTTCCAGGTCACCACCTACTACAGCAATATTTGTCCAACCGGCGCTTATCAGGGCTATGGCGCGCCAAAAGGCAATTTCGCACTGACGATGGCTCTGGCGGAGCTGGCGGAGCAGCTGCAAATCGATCAGCTGGAGATGATTGAACGCAACCGCGTGCACGAAGGGCAGGAGCTAAAAATTCTTGGGGCGATTGGTGAAGGTAAAGCGCCAACCTCAGTACCGTCCGCTGCCAGCTGCGCGCTGGAAGAGATTCTGCGTCAAGGTCGGGAAATGATTCAATGGTCATCGCCCAAACCACATCAAGGTGACTGGCGCATCGGACGCGGCGTGGCGATTATCATGCAAAAGTCAGGGATCCCGGATATCGATCAGGCAAACTGTCTCATCAAGCTGGAATCTGACGGTACCTTTATCGTTCAGTCCGGCGGCGCCGACATCGGTACAGGGCTGGATACCGTCGTCGCCAAGCTGACGGCAGAAGTACTGCACTGCCCGCTGGCCGACGTGCAGGTGATCTCCGGCGACACCGACAGCGCGCTATTCGATAAAGGCGCCTATGCCTCGTCGGGCACCTGCTTCTCCGGCAACGCGGCGCGTAAAGCGGCGGAAAATCTACGTGACAAAATCCTCGTCCACGGCGCGCAAATGCTGAATGAGCCGCTGGAGGATGTGAGTATCGCTGCGCCGGGCGTGGTTCGCGGCAAGCAAGGTGAAGTGAGCTTTGGTGATATTGCCCATCAGGGCGAAACCGGCACAGGTTTCGGCGCGCTTTCCGCCACCGCCTGCTATATCACGCCTGATTTCGCCTTCCCTTACGGCGCCAACTTTGTCGAGCTGGGGATCAATACCCGCACCGGTGAAATTCGCCTCGATAAGTTCTACGCTCTGCTCGACTGCGGCACCCCGATTAACCCGGAGCTGGCGTTGGGGCAAATCTATGGCGCTACGCTGCGCGCCATTGGCCACAGCCTGAGCGAAGAAATTATCTACGATGCTGAAGGCCACCCGCTCACGCGCGACCTGCGCGCCTACGGCGCACCTAAAATCGGCGATATTCCCCGTGATTTCCGCGCGGTACTGGTGCCCAGCGATGATAAAGTCGGGCCTTTTGGCGCTAAGTCCATCTCTGAAATTGGCGTTAACGGCGCCGCACCGGCGATTGCCACCGCCATTCACGACGCCTGCGGCGTCTGGTTACGCGAATGGCACTTTACCCCAGAAAAAATACTGCATGCATTAGGAAACATGTAACGACAGCGGGCCGCTACGGCGGCCCGTTTAGATACCCGAATCTATTCAAATGAAGGTTGCAGAGTGAATTGAGATGTCGCGTTCTCAGGGTTTCCTGTACCTAAAATTCGCGAAATATAATCCCAGAATCAGATGATCAAATTTACTTTAGAAGGAGTGAAGGGATGTCTGATATAACTCGCACCGGTTCCGATCTTATTTATGAGCTGGAAGATCGGCCACCGTTTCATCAAGCTATTATTGGCGCGGTAACCCATTTATTAGCTATTTTCGTCCCGATGGTGACACCCGCATTAATCGTTGGCGCGGCGTTGCAACTTTCCGCAGATACCACCGCTTATCTGGTGTCGATGGCGATGATCGCCTCCGGTATCGGCACCTGGCTACAGGTTAATCGCTACGGTATTGTCGGTTCCGGTTTGTTATCAATCCAGTCGGTTAACTTCTCTTTTGTCACCGTAATGATTGCGCTCGGCAGCAGCATGAAAAATGACGGGTTTCATGAAGAATTGATTATGTCTTCGCTGCTCGGAATCTCCTTTGTCGGCGCCTTTCTGGTCGTCGGCGCATCATTTATTTTACCCTATTTACGTCGGGTGATTACGCCGACCGTCAGCGGTATTGTGGTGCTGATGATTGGCCTGAGCTTAATCAAAGTCGGTATTATTGATTTTGGCGGCGGCTTTGCAGCCAAAAGCAGCGGAACGTTCGGCAGCTACCAGCATATTGGCGTCGGACTATTAGTGCTGATCGTCGTGATTGGCTTCAACTGCTGTCGTAGCCCTCTGTTGCGCATGGGCGGTATCGCCATTGGCTTATTTGTGGGCTACGTTGTTTCATTATGTCTGGGAATGGTGGATTTCAGCACCCTGCAGAATTTGCCACTCATCACCATTCCTACCCCGTTCAAATACGGTTTTCACTTTAGTTTTCACCACTTTCTGGTGGTTGGCACCATTTATTTACTCAGCGTGCTGGAAGCCGTTGGGGATATTACCGCCACCGCGATGGTGTCGAACCGCCCGATTCAGGGAGACGAATACCAGTCGCGCCTGAAAGGCGGCGTGCTGGCCGATGGGCTGGTATCGGTTATTGCGTCCGCCGTGGGGTCGCTGCCGCTCACTACTTTTGCGCAAAATAACGGCGTGATCCAAATGACCGGCGTTGCCTCTCGCTACATTGGGCGCGCCATCGCCGTGATGCTGGTGGTGCTGGGGTTGTTCCCGGTCATCGGCGGTTTCTTTACCACCATTCCTTCGGCGGTGCTCGGCGGCGCGATGACGCTGATGTTCTCCATGATAGCCATCGCCGGGATCCGCATCATCATCACCAACGGCCTTAAGCGTCGCGACACCCTAATCGTCGCCACCTCATTGGGATTAGGGCTTGGCGTCTCCTACGATCCCGAAATTTTCAAAATATTGCCTGCATCAATTTATGTCCTGGTAGAAAACCCTATTTGCGCGGGTGGATTGACCGCCATCATCCTGAATCTCATTCTTCCCGGCGGTTATCGGCCAGAAGAGATTTTACCGGCAGCCTCCTCTGCGAAGGATTCGTTTTAAATCTGAAAGGAATTTGTCATGGCCGAAGAACAGACATTAAAAGCCGTACGCGGTAGCTTTATTGACATTACACGAACCGTTACCCACCCGGAGGAGATCGAGTCGGCGTTACGTTTCGTTGAAGATGGGCTACTGCTGATCGCAAACGGGAAAGTGGAATGGTTTGGGAAATGGGAAGACGGTAAGCATCGCATTCCTAACACCATCCGCATCCGCGACTATCGCGGGAAATTAGTCGTGCCGGGATTTATCGACACCCATATTCACTACCCACAAAGTGAAATGGTCGGCGCCTACGGCGAACAGCTGCTGGAGTGGCTGAACAAGCACACCTTCCCGGCGGAGCGCCGCTATCAGGATCTCGAATATGCCCGCGAAATGTCGACCTTCTTCATCAAACAGCTGCTGCGTAACGGCACCACGACCGCGCTAGTTTTCGGCACGGTACATCCGCAGTCGGTCGATGCGTTATTTGAAGCGGCAAGCCATATCAATATGCGCATGATTGCCGGTAAGGTCATGATGGACCGCAACGCGCCCGATTACCTGCTTGATGACGCGCAAAGCAGCTATCTGCAAAGCAAGGAGTTGATTGAGCGCTGGCATAAAAACGGCCGCCTGCTCTACGCCATTACGCCGCGCTTCGCCCCAACCTCGACGCCGGAACAGCTGGCGATGGCACAGCGCCTGCGCGAAGAGTACCCCGATACCTGGGTGCATACTCATCTCTGTGAAAACAAAGATGAAATTGCATGGGTAAAAGCGCTGTACCCCGAGCACGACGGCTATCTCGATGTTTATCACCAGTATGGTTTAACCGGAAAAAACTGTGTTTTCGCCCACTGCGTCCATCTGGAAGAAAAAGAGTGGGATCGTCTCAGCGAAACGGATTCCAGCATCGCGTTCTGTCCAACCTCCAACCTGTATCTCGGCAGCGGGTTGTTTAATCTCCAAAAATCCTGGCACAAAAAAGTCAAAGTGGGGATGGGCACGGACATTGGCGCCGGAACCACATTCAATATGCTGCAAACGCTGAATGAAGCCTACAAAGTGGTGCAACTACAGGGCTACCGCCTTTCGGCCTATGAAGCGTTTTATCTCGCCACCCTGGGCGGCGCAAAAGCGCTTGGGCTGGAGAATCTGATTGGCAACTTCGCTCAGGGTAAAGAGGCCGACTTTGTCGTGCTGGAGCCTACCGCAACACCGTTGCAGCAGCTGCGCTATGACAACTCCGTCACGCTGGCCGACAAGCTGTTCGTCATGATGACACTGGGCGACGATCGTTCCATCTATCGTACCTATGTCGATGGCAGACTCGTTTATGAGCGCAACTGATTGATTTTAAAATCTATTAAATAGAAACCTTTTACTCTATTCTGAGGGCGTTATTATGTCTGGAGATATACAGCAAGCACCCAGCGCCTCGTCACCGCGCGGCACACTCGATGCGTATTTCAAAATTTCAGCGCGTGGGAGCAGCGTTCGCCAGGAGATTCTGGCCGGGTTAACCACGTTTCTGGCTATGGTGTATTCCGTCATCGTCGTACCAGGTATGCTGGGTAAGGCCGGTTTTCCTCCGGCGGCGGTATTTGTCGCAACCTGCCTGGTTGCTGGGTTCGGGTCACTACTGATGGGTCTATGGGCTAACCTGCCGATGGCGATCGGCTGCGCCATCTCCCTAACCGCGTTTACCGCCTTTAGCCTGGTGCTGGGGCAGCATATTAGCGTGCCCGTCGCCCTCGGCGCCGTATTCCTGATGGGGGTTATCTTTACCGCCATTTCCGTCACCGGGATACGAACGTGGATCCTCCGCAACCTCCCTATCGGCATTGCGCACGGCACGGGTATCGGCATTGGGCTATTTCTGCTGCTGATTGCCGCAAACGGTGTAGGTATGGTCATTAAAAATCCGCTGGAAGGGCTGCCCGTCGCGCTGGGATCCTTTACCTCATTCCCGGTACTGATGAGTCTGCTTGGCCTGGCGGTGATTTTTGGCCTCGAAAAATGCAAGGTTCCTGGCGGGATCCTGTTGGTTATCATCATCATCTCGATCATTGGTCTTATTTTCGATCCCGACGTACAGTATCACGGCCTGGTGGCGATGCCGAGTTTGAGCGATGCCGATGGTAAGTCACTGATTTTCAGCCTTGATATTATGGGAGCGCTGAAGCCAACGGTACTGCCCAGCGTACTGGCGCTGGTGATGACGGCGGTGTTCGACGCCACGGGGACCATCCGCGCCGTCGCCGGTCAGGCTAATCTGCTGGACAAAGACAATCAGATTATTAATGGCGGTAAAGCGCTAACCAGCGACTCAATCAGTTCGGTCTTCTCCGGTCTGGTGGGTGCCGCGCCTGCTGCGGTGTATATCGAATCCGCCGCCGGTACGGCCGCTGGCGGCAAAACCGGGTTAACGGCCGCCGTTGTCGGCTGCCTGTTCCTGGCCATTTTATTTTTATCGCCACTCTCCTATCTGATCCCAGGCTATGCCACCGCACCAGCGCTGATGTACGTCGGACTGTTGATGCTCAGTAACGTCTCAAAGCTTGATTTTAATGACTTTATTGATGCGATGTCCGGATTGGTTTGTGCGGTATTTATCGTGCTGACCGGTAATATCGTCACCGGCATTATGCTCGGCTTTGTGACGCTGGTCGTTGGGCGCGTGGTCGCGCGTGAATGGCAAAAACTGAATATCGGTACAGTGATAATCACTCTTGCGCTGGTTACATTTTATGCTGGCGGATGGGCAATCTGACAAAAAAACCACTCCGCGTATCGCTGCGCGGAGTGGAATAATCAGTAAAAAAGGCGAGCGATTTTAACGCTTATCTTCCGCCAGCAGCGGCGGAATGCTCGGCACCATTGGCGCGTCGTCGATATCCTTTTGCGTCATGCGGAACGCTTCCGGATAATGCTCGCGACTGGTGCGGCGTAGCGGCTCGGTATCGCGCCAGGCGTACAGACAGTGCTGGCACTGGTATACGGTCCAGACACCTTTCACCGGCGATTTCGCCATCACTTCAATATGCTCATCGGCGCAACGTGGACAAATCATCTTTTCCTCCTTACTTACGGTTAGCCAGCATAGCGGTCAGTTTTTCAGCCCAGGCCTTGGTTTCCGGCAGGTCTTGTACGGGCTGGCTATAGTGACCGCGGTTGTCCGGCGCAACTGGGGTGGTGGCGTCGATAATCAGTTTGTCGGTGATGCCCGCCGGGCTTGAGCCCGGATCCAGTTCCAGTACCGACATATTCGGCAACTGTACCAGGTCACCCGCCGGGTTAACTTTTGACGATAGCGCCCACATCACCTGCGGCAGGTTGAACGGGTCGACGTCTTCATCAACCATAATCACCATTTTCACGTAGCCCAGACCGTGCGGCGTGGTCATCGCACGCAGCCCCACCGCCCGGGCAAAACCGCCGTAGCGTTTTTTCGTGGAGATAATCGCCAGCAGACCGTGGGTGTACATGGCGTTTACCGCCTGCACTTCCGGGAACTCCGCCTTCAGCTGCTGGTAGAGTGGCACACAGGTCGCCGGGCCCATCAGGTAGTCAATTTCGGTCCACGGCATGCCGAGGTACAGCGATTCAAAAATCGGTTTGGTGCGATACGAAACTTTATCGATGCGCACCACGGTCATGTTACGACCGCCGGAGTAGTGGCCGGTGAACTCACCGAACGGTCCTTCAATTTCACGCTTGCGGCCTTCAATCACCCCTTCGAGGATCACTTCAGAGCCCCACGGCACGTCGAAACCGGTCAGCGGCGCGGTGGCAATCGGATACGGGCTTTCGCGCAGCGCGCCGGCCATTTCATATTCTGACTGGTCGTACTTCAGCGGCGTAGCGCCCATCAGGGTAATAATCGGGTCGTTGCCCAGGGTAATCGCAATCGGCAGATCTTCGCCACGCTCTTCCGCTTTATGCAGGTGTAGCGCGATGTCGTGCATCGGGACCGGCTGCAGGCCCAGCTTACGCTTACCCTTCACTTCCATACGGTAAATGCCGACATTCTGCTTACCGAAGTTATCTGGATCCAGCGGGTCGCGCGAGACGACGCACGCTTTATCGAGGTAAAAACCGCCGTCGCCGTCGTTCAGGCGGAACAGAGGCAGAATATCGAACAGGTTAATGTCTTCGCCGTCGACGGTGTTTTCCGCCCACGCCGGGTTAGCGCGGCGCTCTGGCGCAATCGGGAATTTATCCCAGCGGCGAATAAACTCATCAATCTGTTTTTTCACCGGCGTGTTGATTGGCAGCCCCATAGAGATAGCGTGGTTCTGCCAGGAGCCGATGGTATTCATCACAACGCGAGCATCGGTAAAGCCGCGAATGTTATCAAACCACAGCGCGGGCGCACCGTCGCCAATGCGGCCTGTTGCATTGGCCGCGGCGGCCAGATCGGGCTCGGCATTGACCTCTTCACTGATTTTCAGTAGTTGTCCCTGGTCTTCCAGCGCCTGCAAGAACCCACGTAAATCATCAAAAGCCATTATGCATTCTCCTGTGAATATTGGTTCGCCGCCGGTAAACCCTGCCAGCGACGGGCCTTGTCATGTTTGAGGCCAAACTGATCGAGCACGCGGGTCACCACGTGCTGCACGATGTCGTCCACCGTTTCCGGATGGTTATAAAACGCGGGCATGGGCGGCACCATGGCCACCCCCATGCGCGAGAGCGCCAGCATGTTTTCCAGATGGATAGTGCTGAGCGGCATTTCGCGGGGTACCAACACCAGCTTGCGCCCCTCTTTCAGCACCACGTCAGCGGCACGCCCCACCAAACCATCCGCATAACCAGCGCGAATACCGGCCAGCGTCTTCATACTGCACGGGATAACAATCATGCCGTCGGTCTGAAAAGAGCCGGAAGAGATGGTCGCAGCCTGATCGGCCGGACTGTGGCTGAAGTCGGCCATGGCGGCAACATCGCGTGCGCTCCACGGAGTTTCCAGTTCGATGGTGGTTTTGGCCCATTTCGACATCACCAGGTGCGTTTCCACCTCCGGCATGCCTTGCAGCGCTTGCAGCAGCGCAACCCCCAACGGCGCGCCGGTTGCTCCCGTCATGCCAATAATCAGTCTCATCTCTCACCTCACTTTCGTTCGTATACGAACAATGTGGTTAAGCTACTCCTGTTGGACGAGTCTGGCAAGGTTGTTCAGCGAAGCTCGCATTTTTTGTTCAATGAGTCGGGAGCGGCTATCATAAGCGCAGATACCTTGCCGGAGAGCGATCATGGAGATCAAAAACGAAGCGTTTCACCTGCTCCGCCATCTTTTTCAGCAGCATACATCACGCTGGCAGCACGAGTTGCCGGAACTCACCAAGCCGCAGTATGCGGTCATGCGCTCCATCGCCGAATGCCCGGGCATTGAACAAGTGGCGTTGACCAGCGTGGCGGTCAGCACCAAGGCGACGCTCGCTGAAATGCTGAGCCGAATGGAAGCCCGTGGGTGGGTCAAACGCGAGCATGACCCCGATGATAAGCGTCGGCGCTTTGTTTTTTTAACGCCGGACGGGGAAGCGCTACTGGCGGCGAGCCAGCCGGTGGGAAACCGCGTGGATGATGAATTTTTACAGCGTTTGACGCCGCAGGAACGAGAGCAGTTTACGCATTTAATTCGTAAGATGATGGAATAACGCGGAAAAAAAGCAAAGAAAAAGGCCAGTCTGATGACTGACCTCTTTGAAAAAAACAGGCTTATTCGCGGAACAGCGCTTCGATATTCAGCCCCTGCGTCTGCAGAATTTCACGCAGACGACGCAGACCTTCAACCTGAATCTGACGCACGCGTTCGCGGGTCAGGCCAATCTCGCGGCCGACATCTTCCAGCGTAGCTGCTTCATACCCCAACAGGCCAAAACGACGCGCCAGCACTTCTCGTTGTTTGGCGTTCAGTTCGAACAGCCATTTTACGATGCTTTGCTTCATGTCATCGTCTTGCGTGGTGTCTTCCGGACCGTTTTCATTTTCATCGGCCAGGATATCCAGCAGCGCTTTCTCAGAATCTCCGCCCAGCGGCGTATCAACTGAAGTGATGCGTTCATTGAGACGCAGCATACGGCTTACGTCATCAACCGGCTTATCCAGCTGTTCAGCTATCTCTTCCGCGCTCGGTTCATGGTCCAGCTTATGGGACAGTTCACGCGCGGTACGCAGATAGACGTTTAGCTCTTTAACGATATGGATAGGCAGACGAATGGTACGGGTTTGGTTCATGATCGCCCGTTCAATAGTCTGACGAATCCACCAGGTGGCATAGGTTGAAAAACGGAACCCACGCTCCGGGTCGAACTTCTCTACGGCACGAATCAGCCCCAGGTTGCCCTCTTCAATCAGATCCAGCAGCGCCAGACCACGATTGCCGTAACGGCGGGCAATTTTTACCACCAGACGAAGGTTGCTTTCAATCATCCGACGGCGTGAGGCAACGTCGCCACGCAGGGCACGACGTGCAAAATAAACTTCTTCTTCAGCGGTCAATAACGGAGAATAGCCGATCTCGCCTAAGTAAAGCTGAGTCGCATCGAGTACACGTTGAGTGGCACCTTGCGATAAGAGCTCTTCTTCCGCGAGTTCGTTGTCACTGGGTTCCTCTTCATTTAAGGCCTTCTCATCGAAAACCTCTACTCCATTCTCATCAAATTCCGCGTCTTCATTTAAATCATGAACTTTCAGCGTATTCTGACTCATTTTAAGGTGGCTCCTACCCGTGATCCCCAGGCAATGCACCTTATCATGTCACTTTTCAGGCGACCTCTGCGGTCGCCGACGTCGCCTGAAAGCGTTCATGTGAAGTACTTTGCCGACTTATCGCTGCGGTAAATACTGCAGCGGGTTGACGGATTTCCCCTTGTAACGAATTTCAAAATGCAAACGTGTTGAACTGGTTCCGGTGCTACCCATGGTAGCGATTTTCTGCCCCGCCTTGACGTCCTGTTGTTCCCGGACCAGCATTGTATCGTTATGAGCGTAGGCACTCAGGTAATCATCGTTGTGTTTGATGATAATAAGATTACCGTAACCGCGCAGTGCGTTACCGGCATAGACGACGCGCCCATCGGCGGTTGCGACGATTGCCTGTCCTTTACTGCCCGCAATATCGATACCTTTGTTGCCACCGTCGGTGCCGCTAAAGTTCTCGATGACCTTGCCGTCAGTTGGCCAGCGCCACGAAGAGATTGGCGAACTGGTTGAAGTACTGCTGGCATTCGGTACGGTCGTGCTCGCAGTGGGTGCCGTTACAGGCGCTGTGACGGTCGTCGCAGGCTTGTTGTTAGGCAACATTTTGTTAGCACTTTGTTCACCTGAATCCTCAGAATACGTAATTGTCGGAGTCGACGCAACAACCGCGGTTGAATTTTGTGCAGGTTTTGAGACTAATCCGGAATTTCCGCTGCTGGCCTGTGCGCTGGCCATGGCGACCGAGTTATTGCCGGTAATCGGCTGGCCTGAAGCATTCCCCACCTGCAGAACCTGGCCGACGTTCAGGGCGTACGGCGCCGCAACGTTGTTACGCTGCGCCAGGTCACGGAAATCATTCCCGGTAACCCATGCAATGTAGAACAGCGTATCACCGTGCTTCACGGTATAGGTGCTGCCGCCGGTATAGCTGCCTTTAGGAATGTCGCCATATTTACGGTTATAGACGATATGGCCGTTCTGCATCTGTACCGGCTGCTCGGCAACGGGCTGCGCGACTTGCGGCTGCGCCTGCACCGGCTGGGTCTGAACCGGCTGTACCGGTTGAATCTGAGGCGTTGATTGCGCCGTGCTGCCCATTTTGGGCGGCGGCGTAATCAGCATGCCGGAGTTCGTGCTGCTGGAGCCTCCGCTGTTCACAGAGCTGACTGGCGCTGGTGCATTATTCGAAGAAGTACAACCGGCCAACCAAAGTGAAACCAGTGATAATGCCACAACACGATTGACGGTAAATTTAGGGCTTCCCGCGCTCATTTATCCCCCAGGAATAGGTTAACTGCCAGTGACTTAATACCGTGCAACGCAGGCTATGAACACTGGAAACGTGTTCACCATACGCTGAATTGCGCTGAATACCCTCAGAAAAATCCGGGACTCAGGCCAGCTCCCCTTTTACCAGGGGAACGAAGCGAACGGCCTCAACGGTATCAATAATAAATTCGTCTCCCCGCCGATGAACGCGCTTGAGATACTGGCGATCGTCGCCCACGGGTAAAACAAGAATACCGCCTTCGTCCAGCTGCGACATGAGCGCAACCGGAATCTCGAGCGGTGCCGCCGTAACGATGATGGCGTCAAACGGGGCGCGTGCCTGCCACCCCTGCCAGCCATCGCCGTGGCGGGTCGATACATTATGTAAATCAAGCTGCTTCAGGCGACGCCGGGCGTGCCATTGCAGGCTTTTTATCCGCTCAACGGAGCAGACATGATGCACCATATGCGCCAGAATCGCCGTCTGATAACCCGACCCGGTGCCAATCTCCAGCACCCGGGACTCCGGCGTCAGCTCCAGCAGCTCGGTCATCCGTGCCACCATATAGGGCTGTGAAATCGTCTGGCCCTGGCCTATCGGCAACGCGACGTTTTCCCACGCGCTATGTTCAAATGCTTCATCAATAAATTTATCGCGCGGAACCTGCGCCATCGCATCGAGCACGCGCTCATCGCGGATGCCCAGCTGACGAAGCTGATTGAGCAGACTCTGGATACGTTTACTGACTACCATTGCGCATCGACCCTCGCCTGCTCCAACCAGCCGGTGACCACCTCATGCGCGCTGTGCGCGGTGAGATCCACATGCAGCGGCGTCACCGACACGTAGCCCGCGTCCACGGCGGCAAAATCGGTATCCGGCCCGGCGTCACATTTGTCGCCCGGCGGCCCAATCCAGTAGAGAGTATTACCGCGCGGATCCTGCTGTGGAATCACTTTATCCGCCGGATGGCGGCTGCCGCAGCGGGTCACGCGAATGCCTTTGATTTGCTCAAGCGGTAGGTCGGGCACGTTGACGTTGAGGATACGCCCGGTGCGTAGCGGTTCGCGGGCGAGCGCGCGCAGCAGCGAGCAGGTCACCGCCGCGGCGGTCTCATAGTGCTGATGACCGTTTAGCGACACCGCCAGCGCGGGAAAGCCTAAATGGCGGCCCTCCATGGCGGCGGCAACCGTGCCAGAGTAGATCACGTCATCGCCCAGATTGGGGCCGGCATTAATGCCTGAAACCACGATATCCGGGCGCGGACGCATCAGCGCATTGACGCCCAGATAGACGCAGTCAGTCGGCGTGCCCATCTGTACGGCAATGTCGCCGTTATCGAAAGTGAAGGTACGAAGCGAGGATTCCAGCGTCAACGAGTTCGACGCACCGCTGCGGTTACGATCGGGTGCAACTACCTGAACCTCGGCAAATTCCCGTAAGGCTCTGGCCAGCGTCTGAATGCCTGGCGCATGGATCCCGTCATCGTTACTCAGCAATATTCGCATAATCACCTGTTGTATTGATAAGTTCCCTTACCACGCTGGTCGCGAAACTGCCCGCTGGCAGCCAGAAGCGCAGTTCGACGGTGACGTCGTCCCACCAGTTCCAGCTTAGCTGCTGCGGATAGAGCAGCATGGCGCGGCGCGCGGCTTCGACTTTTTCACGCTGCAACAGCGACTGCAGCGCCATCTCTTCAGCCAGCACGGTCTGTTCAAATTCCAGGGCGGTACGCTGTGTTCCCCAGTCGCCGCTCCCAGGCAGCGCTGCGGTAATCATTAATTCACGCGCGTCGACGCGAGCCTGCAATACGGCCAGCTCTTCATCGGTGGCAACAAACCAGCTGCCGCGTCCCGCTAATTGTAGCGCATCGCCGTCAACAACTTGATTAAAGTCCGGTTTTTTTAGGCGTTCACTCACTATCTGATTAAACAACGCGCTGCGGGCCGCCGACAACCAAAAACTGCGCTTATTCCGATCCCGCACCGGCGCGCCGCTTTCTGCCCAGCGCAACGCGCCCAGCAGGTTGCTGCCGCCAATGCCAAAACGCTGAGCGCCGAAATAGTTCGGCACGCCGCGTTCGGCAATCGCCTGTAATCGCGTCTCAACGTCATCACGGCCGCTCACCTCACGCAGCACCAGCGTAAACTGGTTGCCTTTTAGCGCGCCTAAACGCAGCTTACGCTTATGACGCGCGTATTCCAGCACCTGACAGCCTTCCAGCTGAAACTGGCTTAAATCCGGCATCGTGTTGCCCGGCACGCGCGCGCACAGCCACTGTTCGGTGACCGCATGCTTATCTTTCTGTCCGGCAAAACTCACTTCACGAGCGTGAATTTTAAGGAATTTCGCCAGCGCGTCGGCGACAAAGCGGGTATTGCAACCGTTTTTCAGGATGCGCACCAGAATGTGCTCGCCTTCGCCGTCCGGCTCAAAACCTAAATCTTCCACCACCAGAAAATCTTCCGGACTGGCCTTTAATTGCCCCGTCCCCTGCGGCTTGCCGTGCAGGTAGGTCAGTGCATCAAACTGAATCATGACGTAGCCTTTTGTAGCAGTGCGACCGCTTCACAGGCAATGCCTTCACCGCGCCCGGTAAAGCCGAGCTTCTCGGTGGTGGTCGCTTTTACGTTAACGTCGTCCATATGGCAGCCGAGGTCTTCGGCAATAAACACGCGCATTTGCGGGATGTGCGGCAGCATTTTCGGCGCCTGTGCAATGATGGTGACATCAACATTGCCTAGCGTGTAGCCTTTGGCCTGGACGCGTTTCCACGCTTCTCGCAGCAACGCGCGGCTGTCCGCGCCTTTAAAGGCCGGGTCGGTATCCGGGAACAGTTTACCGATATCGCCCAGCGCCGCCGCGCCCAGCAGGGCGTCGGTCAACGCGTGCAGCGCAACGTCGCCATCGGAGTGCGCCAGCAGCCCTTTTTCGTACGGGATGCGCACGCCGCCAATGATAATCGGGCCTTCGCCGCCAAAGGCGTGTACGTCAAAACCGTGTCCAATTCGCATTATGCATTCTCCGGGTTACCCGAGCGGGTGAGGTAAAATTCAGCGAGCGCCAGGTCTTCCGGGCGGGTCACCTTAATATTATCAGCACGTCCGGCAATCAACTCGGGATGAAAGCCGCAATATTCTAATGCCGACGCTTCGTCGGTAATCGACGCGCCTTCGTTCAGCGCGCGGGTTAAGCAATCCAGTAACAGTTCGCGAGGGAAAAACTGCGGCGTCAGCGCATGCCACAGATCGTTACGATCGACGGTGTGCGCAATCGCGGCTTTCCCCGGCTCGGCGCGCTTCATGGTATCGCGCACCGGCGCGGCCAGAATACCGCCAACCCGGCTGGTTTCGCTTAAGCTGAGCAGGCGCGCCAGATCGTCCTGATGCAGACACGGACGGGCCGCATCGTGTACCAGCACCCATTGCGCATCATCAATCGCGCGCAGGCCCGCCAGCACGGAATCCGCGCGCTCGGCGCCGCCTTCAACGACGGTAATCTGGGGATGTTGCGCAAGAGGCAGCTGCGCGAAGCGTTCGTCTCCGGCAGAGACGGCGATAATCACCCGCTGGACGCGGGCGTGAGCCAGCAGCGCATCCACCGAGTGTTCAAGAATCGTTTTGTTACCGATTGAGAGATATTGTTTTGGGCAGTCCGTTTGCATGCGGCGGCCAAATCCGGCTGCCGGCACCACGGCGCATACGCCCGGAAAAGTCACGGCCATGTCGTCATCCTGGGACTGGTTATCGATTAGTTTGCGTTTGCCCCGCGCTCTGCGTACGTTTAGACGCATCCGGAACCAGACGATAGAACGTTTCGCCCGGACGGGTCATGCTGAGTTCATTACGTGCACGTTCCTCAATCGCTTCCTGGCCGCCATTAAGGTCATCAATTTCGGCGAAAAGCTGATCGTTGCGCGCTTTTAATTTTGCGTTGGTTGTTTGTTGTACGGATACATCATCACGGACTCGGCTGAAGTCATGCAGACCGTTCTTTCCGAACCACAGCGAATATTGTAACCAGACCAGCAAAGCCAGTAATAGCAGCGTTAATTTACCCATCCTGCCCCCTGAAAAACGGCTCTATCATCCCATAACTTGCCGTCATACTCCACTCCGGCCGCAGGCGATACCGCATATCGCCGGAAATTTACCACATTTCCCCTGCGTATTGGCGCGCAATCGCTGCCGCCGACGCCTCAGGCAAAAGGATTAACTCATAATCCACATGAATAGCAAACCACACAGCAGGGCGACGGTCAGCAGCGTTGCAACAATGGTGTAACCCAGCTTGCCTTTCACCAGCGAGTGAAACGCAACGCCCACCACTACCGCCACGGGCATCAGGGCAAGGAAAAAAGGCCAGGTGTAGAGGAAGAAGAACAGCGTGTTATTGCCGTAATGCAGATAGGGGATACCCAGCGCCATCAACCATGCCACAAAGCCGACAAAAGCCCCTGACAAAGACCAGGTGGTTTCATCATAAGCAGGGGCTAGTGACTCGGGTTGGGCCACGTTGATGTTCTGAGTGTTACGCATAAATCATCCTGTTAGGTCGGAGCAGGCAAACTCCGACACGTTTTCAGGATCTGATAATATCGCTCTGCCTCAGTAGATCTAATAATTGCGCAACCAAATTTGTTACTAATTGTTCACCATCCAGGTGGATCGCAGGCTGCTCGGGCGATTCATACAATGAATCAATTCCGGTGAAATTACGCAGCTCTCCGGCGCGCGCTTTCTTATAAAGTCCTTTCGGATCGCGAGCCTCGCAGGTTGCCAACGGTGTATCGACGAATACCTCAAAGAAACGATCGTCCCCCACGCGTTCACGCACCATCTGCCGTTCAGCGCGGTGAGGAGAGATAAATGCGGTCAATACTACCAGCCCGGCATCCACCATCAGCTTCGCCACTTCACCGACGCGGCGAATATTTTCTTTACGGTCAGCATCGCTAAAACCGAGATCGTTGCACAGCCCGTGGCGCACATTATCGCCATCAAGCAAATAGGTGCTTACACCAAGCTCATGCAGCGCCTCTTCCAGCGCCCCGGCCACCGTGGATTTACCCGAGCCCGAGAGCCCGGTAAACCACAGCACAACCCCACGATGCCCGTGGAGTTGTTCACGCTGCTGCGCGGTGACGGGATGGGCATGCCAGACGACGTTTTCGTCATGTGCCGCCATTACTTGCCTCCCAGCAGATCGCGCGCGCCCCAATGCGGGAAGTGTTTGCGCACCAACGCATTCAGCTCAAGTTCAAAAGCGCTGAACTCTGAACTCACCACCGCATCCTCGGTATTCGGTTCACGCACCATGCCCGCACCGACGGTCACGTTGCTTAAGCGGTCAATAAAGATCAGGCCGCCGGTGACCGGGTTTTCCTGATATTTATCGAGCACCAGCGGCTCATCAAAAGTCAGATCCACCAGGCCGATACCGTTCAGCGGCAGCGCGTCCACTTCGCGCTGGGTGAGGTTATTGATATCAACCTGATACTGAATGCCATCGACGCGGGCGCGGGTTTTCTTACCGGCGACTTTAATATCATAGCTTTGCCCTGCCGCCAGCGGCTGCTCGGCCATCCACACCACGTCAACGGCAGCGCGTTGCACCGTCGGCAGCGCGTCCTGTGCGTCAAGCAGCAGGTCGCCACGGCTGATGTCGATTTCATCTTTCAGTACCAGCGTGATGGCTTCGCCTGCCGCCGCTTCCTGCAGATCGCCGTCGAAGGTCACGATGCGCGCCACGGTAGACTCTACGCCTGACGGCAGCACCTTAATGCGCTGGCCGACCTTCACGGTGCCGGAAGCCAGCGTGCCGGAGAAACCACGGAAATCGAGGTTCGGGCGGTTCACGTACTGAACCGGGAAACGCATCGGTTGGGTATCCACCGTACGACGAATTTCCACCGTCTCCAGCACTTCCAGCAGCGTCGGGCCGCTGTACCACGGCAGCTTGTCGCTGTTGCTGGCAACGTTATCGCCTTCCAGCGCGGACAGCGGTACGAAGCGAATATCGAGATTGCCCGGCAGCTGCTCGGCAAAGGTCAGATACTCTTCGCGAATGCGGTTAAAGGTCTCTTCGCTGTAGCCGACGAGATCCATTTTATTGACAGCCACCACCAGATGTTTGATGCCCAGCAGTGTGGAAATAAAGCTGTGACGACGGGTCTGATCCAGCACACCTTTACGCGCGTCGATCAGCAAAATCGCCAGGTCGCAGGTCGACGCGCCGGTGGCCATGTTACGGGTGTACTGCTCGTGCCCCGGGGTGTCGGCGATAATAAATTTACGCTTCTCAGTGGAGAAATAGCGGTACGCCACGTCGATGGTGATGCCCTGCTCGCGCTCGGCCTGCAGGCCATCCACCAGTAACGCCAGATCGAGCTTCTCGCCCTGGGTGCCGTGACGCTTGCTGTCATTGTGCAGCGACGACAGCTGGTCCTCGTAAATCTGACGAGTATCGTGCAGCAGGCGGCCAATCAGCGTACTTTTGCCGTCATCCACGCTGCCGCAGGTCAGAAAACGCAGCAGGCTTTTGTGCTGCTGAGCGTGCAGATACGCTTCAACGCCGCCTTCATCGGCAATTTGTTGTGCAATAGTGGTGTTCATGGCGGCTCCTTAGAAATAACCCTGACGTTTTTTAAGCTCCATGGAGCCGGCCTGGTCGCGGTCAATCACGCGGCCCTGGCGTTCACTGGTGGTCGAGACCAGCATCTCTTCGATAATTTCCGGCAGCGTTTGCGCGTCGGACTCTACCGCGCCGGTCAGCGGCCAGCATCCCAGGGTACGGAAACGCACCATGCGTTTTTTGATCACTTCACCCGGCTGTAAATCAATGCGATCGTCATCGATCATCATCAGCATGCCGTCACGTTCCAGCACCGGGCGCTCAGCGGCCAGGTACAGCGGAACAATTTCGATGTTTTCCAGATAGATATACTGCCAGATATCCAGCTCGGTCCAGTTAGAGAGCGGGAAGACGCGGATGCTTTCACCTTTGTTGATCTGGCCATTGTAGTTATGCCACAGCTCCGGACGCTGGTTTTTCGGATCCCAGCGGTGGAAGCGGTCGCGGAAGGAGTAAATACGCTCTTTGGCGCGAGATTTCTCTTCATCGCGGCGCGCGCCGCCGAAGGCGGCATCAAAACCGTATTTGTTCAGCGCCTGCTTCAGCCCTTCAGTTTTCATAATGTCGGTGTGCTTGGCGCTACCGTGGACAAACGGGTTGATCCCCATCGCCACCCCTTCCGGGTTTTTATGCACCAGCAGTTCACAGCCGTAGGCTTTCGCAGTACGGTCGCGGAACTCGTACATTTCGCGGAACTTCCAGCCGGTATCGACGTGCAACAGAGGGAACGGCAACGTGCCCGGATAAAACGCCTTGCGCGCCAGATGCAGCATTACGCTGGAATCTTTGCCGATGGAGTACATCATCACCGGATTAGAGAATTCGGCGGCCACCTCACGGATGATATGGATGCTTTCCGCCTCCAGTTGCCGCAGGTGAGTAAGTCGTTTTTGGTCCATAACCGTTCCTTAAGCCTGATTCATTGCGTATCTGTTGTGTTTGAGGGCCGATCTTGTCGTTGGCGCTTATTGGGTTGTTGCTGCGGGGTCGTGCTACAACTCGCTAACAATCAGCAATAGAGGGACTATAGGGGTAGGTTTAGACCAAATGAAATTACGAAAAGGAATGAGTAGTTACTCAAAGGAATAACGCGCTGGAAAAGCAAATATCAAAAAGTGCTTAACATGCTATTTTTCGGGCATTTAAGAGCTTTTGAAATTGTGTAATGAAAATCACAGTTTCATACTAAGCGCGTCTATTTTTTTGCTCTGTTGTAAGGACTTCCTATGTTCTCCGCATTGCGCCACTGCATGGCAGCCCTGGCGCTCGGCGTATGCTTCACCCTCCCGGCTCAGGCCGCCGCCTCGTCGCTGGGCACCATCGCCAATACACAGGCTCGCTATATTGCTACCT
The DNA here is from genome assembly GCF_001654985.1 of Kluyvera georgiana ATCC 51603. Taxonomy (GTDB): domain Bacteria; phylum Pseudomonadota; class Gammaproteobacteria; order Enterobacterales; family Enterobacteriaceae; genus Kluyvera; species Kluyvera georgiana. The sequence continues at coordinate 64,614 of NZ_LXEU01000024.1, read as the reverse complement.
ATTTCCCCGGACGCATTACCGGCACGCCCGCTGAAATGCTCTCTGCCGACTATATTCGTCAACAGTTTGCGCAAATGGGCTACCAGAGCGATATCCGTACCTTTAACAGCCGCTATATCTACACCAGCAAAGATAACCGAAAAAACTGGCATAACGTGGTCGGCAGCACGGTTATCGCGGCGCATGAAGGGAAATCCAGCCAGCAGATTATTGTCATGGCGCACCTGGACACCTACGCGCCGCACAGCGACAGCGACGTCGAACAGAACCTCGGCGGCCTGACGCTTCAGGGCATCGACGATAACGCACTGGGTCTCGGCGTGATGCTGGAGCTGGCGGAACGTTTTAAAAATGTTCCCACAGAGTATGGCATCCGTTTTATCGCCACCAGCGGTGAAGAGGAAGGCAAGCTTGGTGCAGAGAATTTACTTAAGCGCATGAGCAGCGCGGAAAAGAAAAATACGCTGCTGGTCATTAACCTCGATAACCTGGTCGTCGGCGACAAACTCTATTTTAACAGCGGCGTCAAAACTCCGGCCTCGGTGCGCAAGTTAACCCGCGACCGGGCGCTGACGTTAGCCCACAGTCGCGGTATTGCCGCAGCCACCAACCCGGGTCTTAACCCCCTGTATCCACAGGGCACCGGCTGCTGCAACGATGCCGAAATTTTTGATAACGCAGGTATCCCCGTACTTTCTGTCGAAGCCACCAACTGGTCGCTTGGCAAAAAGGACGGCTACCAGCAGCGTGCGAAAAGCACCAGCTTCCCGGATGGGACCAGCTGGCATAACGCGCAACTCGACAACCAGCAATATATTGATAAGGCGCTGCCGGGGCGTATTGAGCGCCGTAGCCGCGAGGTGGTGCGGGTAATGATGCCGCTGATGCGGGAGCTGGCGAAGGCAGAAAAAAGCAGCTAACCCTCATCGTATTACAAAGGCATGAAAAAACGCCCCCAGCATCGCGCTGGAGGCGTTGAATTCATCAGGCACGGGATTACCCTTCGTGCAGCCCGCACTCGCGCTTCAGCCCGAAGAAGCGCGTCTCTTCTTCCGCCATGCCCGGCTCCCATTTGCGGGTGGTGTGCGTATCGCCAACCGACAGATAGCCCTGATCCCACAGCGGATGGTATTTCAAACCGTGCTTTTGCAGATACTGGTAAACGGTACGGTTATCCCAGTCGATAATCGGCAGCACTTTAAACACGCCGCGCTGAATCGCCAGCACCGGCAGCGTAGCACGGCTACCTGACTGTTCGCGGCGCAGGCCGGCAAACCAGGTCTGCGCGTTTAGCTCTTTGAGAGCCCGGTTCATCGGCTCGACCTTGTTGATGTCATTGTATTTCTCAATGCCCTCAACGCCCTGTTCCCACAGTTTGCCATAGTGCGCTTCCTGCCATGCCGCACTCTCTTTGGCGCGATAGACCTGGAGATTAAGTTTGAGTTTGTCCGTTAACTCATCAATAAACTGGTAGGTTTCCGGGAACAGGTAGCCGGTATCGGTGAGGATCACCGGGATATCCGGGCGAATCTGATTCACCAGATGCAGACTCACCGCCGCCTGGATACCAAAGCTTGAGGAGAGCACGTATTCGCCGGGCAGGTTTTCCAGCGCCCAGGCCACGCGCTCCTCGGCGCTCAGTTTTTCCAGTTGGGCATTGGTTTCCGCCAACGCCAGTACGCGATCGACTTTTGGCAGGTCGTTCAGGGCGTTTAGATCGAGTTTGGACATATGGACCTCGTTTGTGTGTTTCCCCTCACCCCGGCCCTCTCCCCAAAGGGGCGAGGGAGAAAACCGAGCGGCAGAGAAAACCGAACGGTCCCCTCTCCCCTGCGGGGAGAGGGTTAGGGTGAGGGGGTACGGTGTTATTCCCAGAAATCACGCGCTGGATCGAGCACCGGGCGAATGATGCCCGCACGCACCGTAAAATCGCCGAAGCCTTCACCCGCTTCACGCTCTTTCGCCCAGCGCCCAACCAGCTCGTCAATGGAATCGAGAATTTCCGGTTCCGTAATGTTTTCGCGATACATGCGTGGAATACGTGTTCCCATGCGGTTGCCGCCCAGATACACGTTGTAGCGACCCGGCGCTTTGCCCACCAGCCCCAGCTCCGCCAGCATCGCGCGGCCGCAACCGTTCGGGCAGCCGGTCACGCGCATCACGATGTGCTCGTCAGGAATGCCGTGTTTTTCCAGAATCGCTTCCACTTTGTCCGTGAACGACGGCAGGAAACGCTCGGCCTCCGCCATCGCCAGCGGACAGGTCGGGAACGACACGCAGGCCATCGAGTTTTCACGCTGCGGTTTCACCGCATTCATCAACCCGTGGTCGCGCGCCAGCTTCTCGATCTTCGCTTTCTGGCTTTCCGGCACGCTAGCGATGATCAGGTTCTGGTTAGCGGTGATGCGGAAATCGCCTTTATGGATCTTCGCGATCTCCAGCAGGCCGGTTTTCAGCGGACGTCCCGGGTAATCCAGGATACGACCGTTTTCGATAAACAGCGTCAGGTGCCAGTTGTTGTCGATCCCTTTCACCCAACCGATACGATCGCCGCGACCGGTAAATTCATACGGGCGGATCGGCTCAAATTTGATCCCCGCGCGGCGCTCAACCTCTTCCTTAAAGGTGTCGATACCGACGCGCTCCAGGGTATATTTGGTTTTCGCGTTTTTACGGTCGGTACGGTTACCCCAGTCACGCTGGGTCGTCACCACCGCTTCGGCCACGGCCAGGGTATGCTCCAGCGGCAGGAAGCCGAACTCGCTTGCCGTACGCGCGTAGGTTTTCTTATTACCGTGCTCAATAGACAGACCACCGCCGACCAACAGGTTAAAGCCCACCAGCTTGCCGTTTTCGGCAATCGCCACGAAGTTCATGTCGTTGGCGTGCAGATCGATATCATTCTGCGGCGGGATCACCACCGTGGTTTTAAATTTACGCGGCAGATAAGTCGCGCCGAGGATCGGTTCTTCGTCGGTGGTGGCGACCTTCTCCTGATCGAGCCAGATCTCCGCATAGGCGCGGGTACGCGGCAGCAGATGTTCAGAGATCTTTTTCGCCCACTCGTAGGCTTCCGCGTGCAGCTGCGACTCATACGGGTTGGAGGTACACAGCACGTTACGGTTCATGTCGTTGGCGGTCGCCAGCGCATCCAGCCCCACCGAATGCAGCATCTGATGTACCGGTTTGACATTCTTCTTCAGGATGCCGTGGAACTGGAAGGTCTGACGGTTGGTCAGACGAATGCTGCCGTAGATAGTGTTATCCGCGGCGAATTTATCGATGGCCTTCCACTGGGTAGTGGTGATAACCCCGCCCGGCAGACGGCAGCGCAACAGCATCGCGTGGCGCGGCTCCAGCTTCTGCTCGGCGCGCTCGGCGCGAATGTCGCGGTCATCCTGCTGATACATACCGTGGAAACGGATCAGCAGGAAGTTATCGCCGTGAAAACCGCCGGTCAGGCCATCGTTGAGATCTTCCGCAATGGTGCCGCGCAGAAAGTTGCTCTCACGCTTCATGCGCTCGGCGTCAGTCAGTTTGCCTTCGACCACTAAAGGCCCTGGGTATTTTTCGCTCATTAGTAGACATCTCGCTGATAACGGCGCTCAACGCGCAGCTCACTTAAAAATTCATCCGCCGCTTCGATGTCCATTGCACCGAATTCAGCAATCACTTCCAGCAACGCCTGCTCAACGTCTTTCGCCATGCGATTAGCGTCGCCGCAGACATAAATGTGCGCACCGTCATTAATCCAGCGCCACAGCTCTGCACCCTGTTCGCGCAGTTTGTCTTGTACGTAGATTTTTTCTTTTTGATCGCGGGACCAGGCCAGATCTATCCGGTTCAGCACGCCTTCCTTCACGTAGCGCTGCCATTCGACCTGATAGAGGAAGTCTTCGGTGAAGTGCGGGTTGCCGAAGAACAGCCAGTTCTTACCTTCCGCACCTTCGGCGGCGCGCTGCTGCATAAAGGCGCGGAACGGCGCGATACCGGTACCCGGGCCAATCATAATCACTGGCGTTTGCGGGTTCGCCGGCAGGCGGAAGTTGTCGTTGTGCTCGATAAACACGCGCACTTCGCCCTCTTCTTCCACGCGGTCGGCGAGGAAGCTGGAAGCACCACCGGCGCGGGCGCGGCCTTCAATGTCGTAACGCACGACGCCGACGGTCACGTGCACTTCGCTTTCAACTTCCGCCTGTGAAGAGGCGATAGAGTAAAGGCGCGGCGTCAGTGGACGCAGCAGGCCGATTAATGCTTCGGCATCAAGCTGTGCCGGGGAGAAACGCACCATATCGACGATTGGCGTGGTAGCCGCATACTGCTGAAGCTGGGCTTTATCGCCCACCAGCGGCAGCAGGGACTCGCTGCGCGTCAACGTAGCGTAGTTCTCCACGATATTCGCGGTATTGACCGTCAGTTCGAAGTGCCACTGCAGCGCTTCGGCCAGCGGCAGGGTTTTGCCGTTAACGGTGACCGGCTCGTCGCCCTTCAGCCACAACAGTTCAACCAGCTCTTTGACCAGCGCGGGGTCGTTCTGATACCACACGCCCAGCGCATCGCCTGGCTGATAGCGCAGGCCTGAATCACCGAGGTCAATTTCAATATGGCGGACGTCTTTTTCAGAATCGCGGCCGGTAATTTTCTGGTTAACCGACAGTGACGCCGACAGCGGCGCCTCTTTGGTGTACGGGCTGGAGTGAATGTCGTTCACCGCCCCGCTTGCTGCCGCCTGCACGGAAGGTGCAGCCGGCGCGCGGGCTTTCAGCACCTCAACCAAACGCGCACGCCATTCGGTAGCGGCGGCCTGGTACTCCACATCTGCATCGACGCGGTCGAGCAGGCGCTCACCGCCCAGCTCGGCCAGCTTGCTGTCAAAGTCTTTCCCTGCCTGGCAGAAAAACTCATACGAGGTATCGCCAAGGCCCAGCACCGCAAAGGCGGTATCGGTCAGCTTCGGCGCTTTTTTCGAGAACAGGAATTTATGCAACGCCACCGCTTCTTCCGGCGTTTCCCCTTCGCCCTGCGTAGAGGTCACAATGACCAGCAGCTTTTCCGACGCGATTTGTTTGAATTTATAATCCCCGGCGTTGACCAGGTTCACGTTCAGTTTCGCGGCCAGCAGATCGTCACGCAGCGCTTCAGCGACGCGGCGGGCATTGCCGGTCTGCGAGGCGGAAATCAGCGTAATGGCCGGGACTTCGACGGCAGCCGGTGCGGCAGAGACGGCTACGGCGCCAGGCTGCTGATTAAGCACGCCCCAAAAATAGCCGGAAACCCAGGCAAGCTGGGTGGGTGATAAATCAGTAGTGGCCGCCTGAAGGCGCGCTAACTGCTCCGGGTTAAGCGGGAGCAAAGCTGAAGGGGGAGACTGTGTTGTCATGCGTTGTTATGTTCCAGTAGCAAAGCTGTTTCTAATCAGAAAAAACAAAACTGAATGTAAGGTTAACGACGTGGATAATAACAATTAAAGAAGGGATAGAAATATCAAATAACCAAATGGACTAACCTCTTTTCCTGGTAGTTAATAGCAATAAAACAGATTAAATAACCCATTGATATGAATAGACAAAAATTATCATCGTGCACAATTATTGTGCTCTTTGGCCATTTGGCGGTTTTAGTTAATGCAGAAAAATGTGCATTCGGGTACTATGCGGCGTTTTTTTCCGCAAGACTGAGAGTTCATGATGTCCACCACACTGTTTAAAGATTTCACCTTCGAAGCCGCCCATCATCTGCCACATGTGCCGGAAGGGCATAAGTGCGGTCGCCTGCACGGCCACTCGTTTATGGTGCGTCTTGAGATTACCGGTGAAGTCGATCCCCATACCGGTTGGATCATGGATTTTGCCGAACTGAAAGCGGCGTTCAAACCAACCTACGATCGTCTGGATCACTACTATCTGAACGATATTCCGGGTCTGGAAAACCCAACCAGCGAAGTGCTGTCCCGCTGGATCTGGGAACAGGTTAAACCGGTTGTGCCGCTGCTGAGCGCGGTAATGGTGAAAGAAACCTGCACCGCAGGCTGCGTCTACCGCGGCGAATAAGTCAGTCGGCAAGCGGGGAGTCGGTTTGCGTCTTCCCCGCTTCCCTTCCGTAGTTTCCTATCACATTAATTTCCCTAATCTTTCAGAATGCGGCATCTACCCAGGAAATATGACGAAGTTCTGTCACACTCTTTGGGTTGGTTAATACATTGTGAGGAATAAGGGATGAAAAAAACGCTTCTCGCCGTAGCAATGCCGGCACTGTTATTGTTCTCAGGACTGAGCCAGGCGCAAACCCCACCCGAAGGCTATCAACTTCAGCAGGTGCTGGTGATGAGCCGTCACAACCTGCGCGCGCCGTTGGCGACTAACGGTAGCGTGCTCGAACAGTCGACGCCAAACGCCTGGCCGGAATGGGACGTTCCCGGCGGTCAGCTCACCACCAAAGGCGGCGTGCTCGAAGTCTATATGGGCCACTATATGCGTGAATGGCTGGCGCAGTAGGGAATGGTCACCAGCGGGGAATGCCCGGCGCCGGACACGGTATACGCCTATGCCAACAGCCTGCAACGCACCGTTGCCACCGCCCAGTTCTTTATTAACGGTGCCTTCCCCGGCTGCGACGTTGTCGTCCACCACCAGGAAAAAATGGGCACCATGGACCCAACCTTTAACCCGGTGATCACCGACGACTCTGCCCCATTCCGCGAGAAGGCGGTACAGGCGATGGAGAAAGCGCGGCAGGCTCAACAGCTCGACGAGAGCTATAAGCTGCTGGCGCAGATTGCCCGTTATCAGGATTCTCCTTCCTGCAAAGAGAAGCAACAGTGTTCGCTGAGCGATGCGAAAGACAGCTTTAGCGCCAACTATCAGAAAGAGCCCGGCGTTAAGGGGCCGCTGGCAATCGGTAACTCGCTGGTCGATGCGTTCACGCTGCAATATTACGAAGGGTTCCCGCTTGACCAGGTGGCCTGGGGGGAAATTAAGACCGATCGGCAATGGCGTCTACTGTCAAAACTTAAAAACGGCTATCAGGATAGTCTGTTCACCTCACCAGAAGTCGCGCGCAACGTCGCAAAACCGCTGGTGAAATATATCGATAATGCGCTGGTAACCGAGGCGGCGAAAACGCCGAAAATCACCGTGCTGGTGGGTCATGACTCGAACATTGCCTCGCTGCTGACGGCGCTGGATTTCAACGCCTACACGTTGCCGGGTCAGTACGAACGCACGCCAATCGGCGGGAAAATTGTGTTCCAGCGCTGGCATGATACGCAAGCAAATCGGGATTTGATGAAGATTGAGTATGTTTATCAGAGTGCCGACCAGCTGCGTAACGCCGATGTACTGACGCTGAAAACGCCGCCGCAGCGCGTCACGCTGTCGTTGAAAGGTTGCCCGGTGGATGCCAACGGTTTCTGTCCGATGGACACCTTCTCGAAAGTGATGAACGACGCGGCGAAATAACGCTTAACGTACCCCGGCTAAGCAAAGCGACGCCGGGATGTTTCCGGACGAGACGCGGTGCGCCTCGTCCGGGCAACAAATATCATCAGGCAATATTCAGATACTTGTGCGTCTGCATCGACAGGCGCCAGTTGCGCGCAATGCAGGTTTCAATACACAGACGAGTTGCATCATCTTTCTGACTGATCGGCTGCAGCGCAATAATACGCTGTTTGTCATCACTCAGCGTCTCCAGCAGCTCATCCAGCGCTTCAATATCGCGCACGCGGCCTACCGGATGCTTGATTTCATCGGCGCGTTCCAGCGCCTGCGACAGCACGTCGTAGCCGCCGCGCATGTTCACCTTCGGCGACACGGTCACCCAGGTGTTAGGCGTGCAGCGCACTTCATGGGTACCGCTGGTTTCAATCTGGCAGCTAAAGCCGTTCTGCTCAAGCAGCGCGGTAAGCGCAGTTAAGTCGTGGATGCACGGCTCGCCGCCGGTAATCACCACGTGACGCGCGGTCCAGCCCTGACGGCCAATAATCGCCAGCAGATCGTCACTGCTTGCCGCCCCCCATTTATCGCTCTCTTTGGTTTTCGCCAGGATACTGAACAGAGAAACTTCCCGATCCTCGAGCTTATCCCAGGTATGTTTGGTGTCACACCAGGCGCAGCCTACCGGGCATCCCTGTAAACGAATAAAGATGGCGGGGACGCCAGTAAAATAACCTTCACCCTGCAGGGTTTGAAACATCTCGTTAATCGGGTACTGCATCATCGGCTCTTCAGTAGTGGTAAACCGTCATTATTGCATATTTCGCGCCAGCGATCCCTCGCACTTCTTGCGCAACCGCACGTTGCTTTTTTGCCGACGCACTTAGCGGGGGTTTTCTGTGATGCATCCAATCCTTTTGATGAAAATTAACATTTTCATTACATCTTTATTCACCCTCTTTCACTGTTTAACATGTTGCTGCGTGATTCAAATTGGTATGACATATTTTCGTGAGTAATATCCAAAACCGGCTACATATCATACCAATTATAAATTTTGACAAGGAAAAAGGATGAACGCGTTTGCTGAAGCCCTGCCGGTGATCTGGGTCGCCCTGGGCGTTGTACTGCTACTTATTCTCAATATGAAATTTAAGATCAACGGGATGCTCGCACTGCTGCTGGCGGCGATTTTTGTTGGCGTGTGTGAAGGATTGCCGCTGGAGGCTATCGGGAAATCGATCGAGGCGGGCGTTGGCAGCACGCTGGGGCATCTGGCGTTAATCATTCTGTTCGGTGCGATCCTCGGCAAGCTGATGGTCGATTCCGGCGCGGCCCAGCGTGTTTCCTCGACTTTGCTGCAAAGCTTCGGGCCGAAAAAAGTACAGTGGGCAATCATGGTCATTGGCCTGATATTCGGCCTGGCGATGTTTTACGAAGTTGCTTTCCTGATCCTCGCGCCGCTGGTGATCAGTATTGCTCGCGAAGCCAAAATTCCGTTCCTGAAGCTCGGCATCACGATGGTGGCCGCCGCAACAACCGCGCATAGCCTGTTCCCGCCGCAGCCAGGCCCAACGGCGCTGGTTGCCGCTTTCCACGCCGATATGGGGATGGTCTATATCTACGGCGTTATCGTCGCCATTCCAACGGTTATCTGCTCGGGCATTCTACTGCCAAAACTGCTGGGCAATCTGGAGCGCCCAATTCCACAGCTGCTGGAATCACAGAAGGTTTTTCGCGATGACGAAATGCCGTCGTTCGCCACCAGCCTACTGGTGCCGTTGATTCCGGCGATTATCATTACCGGCGTGACCGTGATTAAGCTGTTTATCCCGGCTGGAGCTACCGTCATCTCGTTTCTTAACTTTATCGGTAGCGCGCAGGTCAGCATGCTGATTGCCGTGCTGGTCGCGCTGTATGCATTCGGTACCGCGCGCGGTAAATCGATGACCGAGGTGATGAGCTCTTACTCCACCGCCATTGAGAAAGTGGCGCTGGTCGTCTTTATCATCGGTGCAGGGGGTGCCTTTAAGCAGATTATTATGGATACCGGCGTGGGTGATTACATCGCCGATATGATGCGTACCTCTTCCGTCTCGCCGTTGATTATGGCGTGGTTTATCACCGTGCTGCTGCGACTGGCTACCGGTGCAGGTACCGTCTCTGCGATTACCGCGGCGGGGATTGTGGGGCCAATGATTACCACCTTTAATGTTGATCCAGCGCTAATGGTGCTAGCTACCGCATCGGGAAGCAACACGCTGACCCACGTCAATGATGCCGCGTTCTGGTTATTCAAAGAGTATTTTGGCCTGTCGATTAAAGACACCTTCAAAACCTGGGGACTTTTAGAATTAACTAACTCCGTTGTCGGTCTGTTAATTGTATTATTACTCGATTTGATTATCTAAATATTTTTAAAAATCCATTTTATAAACAATCCGTAGCGCGGCCCACTGCGGATTGTTTTTCTTCTTTTAAAAAGTCATTTATGATGTAACAAAAAATGTTTTTTCTTACAGTTAAGACACAACCATTAATTTTATATAATCCATAATAAACAATGCATTAAGTTTAAGAATAAAATTTATTGAATCTTTTTAAATATCATGATGTCAAATTTAATCCGCGCCAGTAAGTAAGCTTAAAATAAGCTTAAGCTCTCCCTTTATTACCCCCTTCTTTATTTAAGTGCCGTTTACTTTTCCGATCCTAGAATCCGCAAATCAACTATGACGAGACAGTATTCATGAATACATTATTAATCACGGGCGTTACCGGTTTTCTGGGCGGCGCGGCGCTGGAAGCCATTCTCAATACCCACAGCGACGTTAATTTACTGCTGTTAGTCCGTGCAGATAACGGTGAAGCCGCTGTCGCAAGGGTTAAGGAGAACTTACGTAAATTCAATATCGACGAAGAGAAGCTGACGAAGATTGCCCCACACAATATCCTGCTGGGTGACTTAGCCTATCCGGAGAGTTTTCTCGGTGATGCGCGCCTGGACGAGGTAACCCACGTGCTGAACTGCGCCGCTGTGGCTTCCTTTGGCAGCAACCCGCTGATCTGGAAGGTGAACGTAGAAGGTACGCTACAGTTTGCTCGCCGTATGGCAAAGGTGGAAGGCTTACAGCGCTTTCTGCACGTCGGTACGGCAATGTCCTGCTCGCCAGAGCCGGACTCTCTGGTCGCTGAAAGCGCAGAGTTCCGCGAGCGAGCCGAACACCTGGTAGAGTACACGCATTCCAAATCGACCATTGAACAGCTGATGCAACAGCAGCTTCCAAGGCTACCCCTGATCGTCGCCCGCCCCTCAATCGTTGTGGGCCATACTCGCCACGGCTGCCAGCCATCCAGCAGCATTTTCTGGGTCTTCAGCATGGGGCTGATGCTGCAAAAATTCCTGTGTTCGATGGAGGACAGAATTGATGTGGTGCCGGTCGATTACTGTGCCAACGCGCTGCTTCTGCTGTTGGATGCGCCGCTGGTCCAAGGGGAAGTGATACATATCTCCGCGGGAGAAGAGAATAGCGTTCGCTTTGCCGATATTGATTATGCGATGGCGAAAGCCCTGGAGCAGGCACCGGTTGGCGACCGCTATGCGCAGGTGAGCTATGAAACGCTGGTGAAAATGCGGCGTGAACTGAAAGGTATTTTCGGCCCGTGTAACGAGCGGCTAATGTTGAAAGCGATGCGGCTGTATGGCGCTTTCGCCACGCTGAACGTGCGCTTTAGCAACGATAAGTTGCTCAGTATCGGCATGCCAAAACCACCGCGCTTTACCGACTATATCGATCGCTGCGTACAAACCACGCGTGGACTCTCGATTCCACAGCAGATGGCGGTCGATTTTAAGTAAAAAAAATGCCAGCCCGAAGGCTGGCATTTCTATATCAGATAAAGACAGGATTACGCCTGACCTTTGATCTCTTTACGACCGTTGTACGGAGCCTGTGCACCCAGCGCTTCTTCGATACGAATCAGCTGGTTGTACTTAGCAACACGGTCAGAACGGCTCATAGAACCGGTTTTGATCTGGCCTGCAGCGGTACCAACAGCCAGGTCAGCGATGGTAGCGTCTTCAGTTTCGCCAGAACGGTGAGAGATGACAGCGGTGTAACCAGCGTCTTTCGCCATTTTGATCGCAGCCAGAGTTTCGGTCAGGGAACCGATCTGGTTGAATTTGATCAGGATGGAGTTAACGATGCCTTTCTCGATACCTTCTTTCAGGATCTTGGTGTTGGTTACGAACAGATCGTCACCAACCAGCTGGATTTTGTCGCCCAGAACTTTAGTCTGGTATGCGAAACCAGTCCAGTCAGACTCGTCCAGACCATCTTCGATGGACACGATCGGGTACTGTTTGGTCAGTTCTTCCAGGAAGTGAGTGAATTCTTCAGAGGTGAACGCTTTGTTGCCTTCGCCAGCCAGAACGTATTTACCGTCTTTGTAGAATTCAGAAGCTGCACAGTCCATCGCCAGAGTGATGTCGGTGCCCAGCTCGTAGCCAGCAGCTTTAACAGCTTCAGCGATAACAGCCAGTGCTTCAGCGTTGGAACCCAGGTTCGGCGCGTAGCCGCCTTCGTCACCAACTGCAGTGTTCATACCTTTAGCTTTCAGAACTTTAGCCAGGTTGTGGAACACTTCAGAACCCATACGTACGGCTTCTTTCAGGGATTTCGCGCCAACTGGCTGAATCATGAATTCCTGAATGTCGACGTTGTTGTCAGCGTGCTCACCGCCGTTGATGATGTTCATCATCGGAACCGGCATGGAGTATTTGCCCGGAGTGCCGTTCAGTTCAGCGATGTGAGCGTACAGCGGCAGGCCTTTAGCGGCAGCTGCTGCTTTGGCGTTCGCCAGGGAAACAGCCAGGATTGCGTTCGCGCCGAAGTTGGATTTGTTCTCAGTACCGTCCAGATCGATCATGATCTTGTCGATGCCAGCCTGATCTTTAGCATCTTTACCCAGCAGAGCCTGAGCAATCGGGCCGTTAACAGCGGCAACAGCTTTCAGTACGCCTTTACCCATGAAACGGGATTTGTCGCCATCGCGCAGTTCCAGCGCTTCGCGGGAACCAGTAGAAGCACCTGACGGGGCAGCTGCCATACCGACGAAACCACCTTCCAGGTGTACTTCAGCTTCAACAGTCGGGTTACCACGGGAGTCGATGATTTCACGACCGATGATTTTAACGATTTTGGACATTAGGTTTTCCTCAGTACAAGTTAAACTAAAACTCCAGACAAACAACGCCCCTCGTGGGGCGCTGCCGTTCTAACTTTTTTTACTTCGCTTGACGCTTCTGGTACTCGCCAGCGGCTTTCACAAAGCCAGCAAACAGCGGGTGCCCATCACGCGGCGTAGAAGTAAACTCCGGATGGAACTGACAAGCAACGAACCACGGGTGATTCGGAACTTCGATGATCTCGACCAACTGATCATCACCGGAACGGCCCGCAACGCGCAGACCTGCAGCTTCAATCTGTTTCAACAACATGTTGTTGACTTCATAGCGGTGACGGTGACGTTCAACGATTGTTGGCGCGCCGTACATCTGACGAACCAGGCTGTCATCGCTAAGCTGGCACTGCTGCGCGCCAAGGCGCATGGTGCCGCCGAGGTCGCTCTTTTCAGTACGAACTTCGACATTGCCTTCTTCATCACGCCATTCAGTAATGAGCGCCACAACCGGGTACTTACAGTCTGGCACAAATTCCGTAGAGTTGGCGTTGTCCATCCCCGCAACGTTGCGCGCGAATTCGATCAGCGCAACCTGCATACCCAGGCAGATGCCCAGATAAGGAATATTGTTTTCACGCGCGTAGCGTGCGGTAGCGATCTTACCTTCAACACCACGGTAGCCGAAGCCGCCAGGGATCAGGATAGCATCTAAATCTTTCAGAATTTCGACGCCGCGCGTTTCAACATCCTGCGAATCAATCAGCTTGATGTTGACGCTGACGCGGTTTTTCAGGCCACCGTGTTTCAGCGCTTCAATAACCGATTTGTAGGCGTCCGGCAGTTCAATGTACTTGCCGACCATACCAATGGTTACTTCGCCTGCCGGGTTCGCTTCTTCGTAGATAACCTGTTCCCATTCGGACAGATTCGCTTCCGGGCAGTTCAAGCTGAATCGTTTACAAATATAATCGTCCAGCCCCTGAGATTTCAACAGGCCTGGAATTTTATAAATGGAATCGACATCTTTCATCGAAATAACGGCTTTTTCTGGCACATTACAGAACAATGCAATTTTTGCACGTTCATTTGCCGGAATCGCGCGATCGGAGCGGCAGACCAGGATATCTGGCTGGATACCGATGGACAGCAGTTCTTTAACGGAGTGCTGAGTCGGTTTGGTTTTCACTTCACCGGCAGCCGCCATATAAGGCACCAGCGTCAGGTGCATAAACAGCGCGTTCTCACGACCGATATCCACCGCTAATTGACGAATCGCTTCCAGGAACGGCAGAGATTCGATATCGCCGACGGTGCCGCCGATTTCAACCAGCACCACATCGTGACCTTCGCCACCGGCAAGCACGCGCTCTTTGATCGCGTTAGTGATATGCGGGATAACCTGTACGGTCGCGCCCAGATAGTCGCCACGGCGCTCTTTGCGCAGGACGTCTGAGTAAATACGGCCAGTCGTGAAGTTGTTACGGCGAGTCATTTTGGTGCGGATGAAACGCTCGTAGTGGCCCAGGTCCAGGTCGGTTTCAGCGCCGTCTTCGGTAACGAACACTTCCCCGTGTTGGATCGGGCTCATGGTACCAGGATCGACGTTGATATACGGATCCAGTTTCATCATGGTGACGTTAAGGCCACGGGCTTCAAGAATGGCTGCCAGGGAGGCTGCGGCAATGCCTTTACCCAGAGAGGATACGACCCCGCCGGTCACAAAAATATAGTTCGTTGTCATGCTGAACCTGAGAAGTTAGGGTGAAACGATGGAATAACCAAGACGGGAAAGTAGTATACCCGAACATGGCGAGCGCCACAAACTTTCATTCTCGCTCCTCAATCGCCGCAGAAACAAACATGGGGAGTGAGAAAATAGCCCCTTTTGGGTAAATGTTTTTGACGCAAATCAAGCGCTTGTCATTTAAGATTTCGCACTTTTCGCCCTTTCCCGCAAAAATTCTTTAGAGATCATGTTCCTGCTGTTTTACCTGTTGCCAAACTTCTTCCATCACATTGAGGTCTACGCCGGTCATTTCCAGGCCTCGTTCAGCCACAATTCGCTCAACTTCGCGGAAACGGCGCTCAAATTTTTCATTCGCTTTTTGCAGCGCGGTCTCGGCTTTGACACCTAAATGACGTGAAAGATTGACGGTGGCAAACAGCAGATCGCCCATTTCCTCTTCCAGTCTAGCTTCATCGACGACCGCCTGCCTGGCTTCGTCCATGACTTCATCAATTTCTTCGTACACTTTGTCCAGAACCGGACCCAGCGTCGTCCAGTCAAAACCTACCGCCGAACAGCGTTTCTGGATTTTGTGCGCCCGCATCAGCGCCGGGAAAGCGCGCGGAATGTCATCCAGCGCGGAGTGCTGCGCTTTTTCCGCGCGTTCGGCGGTTTTGATCTGCTCCCAGCGGGCCAGCACTTCCTGACTGTTGCTGGCATTTGCATCGCCGAAGATGTGCGGGTGGCGACGTTCCAGCTTGTCGCTGATGGCGGCGCAAATGTCGTTGAAATCAAAGCGCCCTTCTTCCTGAGCCATCTGGGCGTAGAACACCACCTGGAACAGCAGGTCGCCAAGTTCACCGCGCAGGTCGTCAAAATCTTCGCGAGCGATGGCATCGAGTACTTCGTAGGTTTCTTCCAGCGTGTAGGGGGCGATGGAGCTGAACGTCTGCTCTTTATCCCACGGGCAGCCGTTTTCCGGGTCGCGCAGGCGCTGCATAATGCCGAGCAGTCGGTCGATTTGAGTCATGGTGTTTCCTTGCAAAAATAGAGCGTTACCCTCCCCCAACAGGGAGAGGGTAAAAGGGAAGTTAACCGCCGTGCAGTCGACGCGCGTCGATCACGTCCGGCACCTGGTTCAGCTTGCCAAGCACGCGGCCCAGCACCTGCAGGTTGTAGATTTCAATGGTCATGTCGATGGTCGCCATCTGCTGCTTGGTATCGCTGCGGCTGGCCACGCCCAGTACGTTGACCTTCTCGTTGGCGAGAATGGTGGTGATATCGCGCAGCAGGCCGCTGCGGTCGTTAGCCTGCACGCGCACCACCAGCGAATAGCCCGCCGAGTAGCTCTCGCCCCACACCGCATCGACAATACGTTCCGGCGCGTGCGATTGCAGTTCCGCCAACTGTTCACAGTCCGCACGGTGCACCGAAATGCCGCGCCCCTGGGTAATGAAGCCGACAATTTCATCGCCAGGAATCGGCTGGCAGCAACGGGCAATGTGGTGCATCAGGTTGCCAACACCTTCAACCACCACGCGGCCGTTGTCTTTGCTGCGGTTTTGCGGCGTGTAAGATTTCTGCTGTAGTTGTTTAAGCGCGGCGGCATCCTGTTCAGCGGCGCTCGGTTTATTGAACTGCGCCTGCAGGAAGTTGACCATCTGGTTGAGGCGAATATCGCCGCCGCCGATCGCCGCCAGCAGCTCTTCCACGTCGTTAAAGTTGTAGCGCGGCAGCAGGTGCTTTTCGGCTTCCTTGAGGCTGATGCCCAAATGCTCCAGCTCGTCGTCGAGGATCTGCCGCCCGGCCAGCACGTTCTTGTCTTTATCCTGTTTACGGAACCAGGCGTGGATTTTCGAACGCCCGCGGCTGGTTGTCACATAGCCCAGATTCGGGTTCAGCCAGTCGCGGCTTGGGTTCGGCTGCTTCTGGGTGATGATTTCAATCTGGTCGCCCATCTGCAGTTGATAGGTGAACGGCACGATGCGCCCGCCGATCTTCGCGCCGATGCAGCGGTGTCCAACATCGCTGTGAATGTGGTAGGCAAAGTCCAACGGCGTGGAGCCTGCCGGCAGATCCACCACGTCGCCTTTCGGCGTAAACACGTAGACGCGGTCATCAAAGACCTGGCTGCGCACTTCGTCGAGCATTTCGCCCGAGTCGGCCATCTCTTCCTGCCAGGCAATCAGCTTACGCAGCCAGGCGATACGATCTTCGTGACCGGAGCGCTGGCCACTGGCGGTGCCTTCTTTGTACTTCCAGTGCGCGGCGACGCCCAGCTCGGCATCTTCGTGCATCTGTTTAGTACGAATCTGGATCTCAACCGTTTTGCCGCCAGGCCCCAGCACCACGGTGTGGATGGACTGATAGCCGTTCGGTTTCGGGTTGGCGACGTAGTCATCGAACTCATCCGGCAGGTGGCGGTAGTGAGTGTGCACTATCCCCAGCGCGGCGTAGCAATCCTGCAGGCGCTCGGCGACGATACGCACCGCGCGCACGTCAAACAGTTCGTCGAACGCGAGGTGTTTTTTCTGCATTTTGCGCCAGATGCTGTAGATATGCTTCGGACGACCGTAAACCTCGGCTTTGACCCCTTCGGTTTTCATTTCACTGCGCAGGTGGCCGACGAAGTCATTGATGTAATGCTCACGGTCAATACGACGCTCGTGCAGCAGTTTGGCAATACGTTTGTATTCCGCCGGGTGCAGGTAGCGGAAGCAGTAATCTTCCAGCTCCCATTTGAGCTGGCCGATACCGAGACGGTTCGCGAGCGGCGCGTAGATGTTGGTACACTCTTTCGCCGCCAGCACGCGCTCATCTTCCGGCGCATCCTTCACCTCACGCAGATGCGCAATACGCTCGGCGAGCTTGATGACCACGCAGCGGAAATCGTCGACCATCGCCAGCAGCATGCGACGGACGTTGTCGACCTGTTCGGAGGAAACCGCGTCAGTATGGGTGGCCTTCAGTTGGCGGATGGCCGCCATATCGCGCACGCCGTGAATCAGCGTCACCACCGACTGCCCGGCGCTCTCGCTGAGCACCTCTTCACTGACCACGTTAGCATCGACTAACGGGAACAGCAGCGCCGCGCGTAGCGTGTCGTTATCCATACTCAGCGTTGAGAGGATTTCAACCATCTCAACCCCGCGCCACAGCATCAGCTCGGCGTCATCACGCCCCACGGTCTGGCGGCGACAATAATCCCAGGTCTCGGCTAAGCGTTCACACGACTGCTGGCTGGAAATTCCCAGACTTGCGATCCATTTCTGTGGGTCAAATTCACCAGCTTTATTGAGATGTGCACTTCTTACCGCAACCATTGTCCTCTCCTTTCAGGGACCGGCCTGTCGAAGTCGACAAGCCACCGTTATTACCTACGCTCAAACAGCACCATAGATTCCTGGTGCCCAGTGTGCGGGAACATATCCAGCATTGCCAGACGCTGAATTTGGTAACCCGCATTCAGCAACGCCTCGCTATCGCGCGCCAGCGTCGCCGGATTGCAGGAAACATACACCACCCGCGTCGGCGCTAATTTTATAACATGCTGCATCACGCCCGGTGCGCCAGCACGAGCAGGATCGAGTAAAACTTTGTCAAAACCGTGTTTCGCCCACGCCTGAAGTGTTACATCATCTTCCAGATTCTCGTGAAAGAAGGTGACATTTTGCAGGTGGTTGAGTTCGGCATTCTCGCGCCCTTTCGCCACCAGCGCGGGCACGCCCTCGACGCCGACCACGCTGGCCGCGCGTTTGGCCAGCGGCAACGTAAAGTTGCCCATCCCGCAGAACAGATCCAGCACCCGGTCGGTAGGCTGCACGTCCAGCCATGCCAGCGCCGTCGCCACCATCTGCTGATTCACGCCGTCGTTAACCTGAATAAAATCGCGCGGGCTGAAGGTTAAGCGTAGCCCGTCTGAGGAATACCAGGGAGCATCACCGGTAACGCGTTCAAGTACCTCGCTTTCCGGCGCCAGATACAGCGCCACGCCGGAAGAATGCGAAAAGCGTTCCAGTTTTTCTTTGTCTTCGCCATTAAGCGCCGCCGTGTGGCGTAGCACCATCAGCGGCCCGTTATCGGCGCTGACCAGCTCAACGTGCCCCAAGTGACGCTGGCCTTTCAGGCTGCTCAGGCACTCACGCACTGCGGGCAGCAACGCCTCAAGACTGGGCACCAAAACGGGGCATTGCACCACATCGATGATATCGTTCGAGTTGGCCTTGCGAAAACCCATCTGCAAGCGTTGGGTTTTAGGCTGATAATTCAAGCTTAAGCGCGCGCGGCGGCGGTATCCCCAGGCTTCCCCGGCGATGACCTCCTCGACCTCGTGATTCATTAAACGATTTAGCGCCGCACGTTTGCTGCGCTGTTGTAGTGCAACCGACGCGTGCTGCTGCTGGCAGCCGCCGCAAATGCCAAAGTGCGGGCAACGGGGTTCAACGCGCTCCGGGCTGTCGCTCAGACGGCGCTTCACCTGCCCGCGCGCGTACTGTTTTTTGTCTTCCGTCAGGGTAATTTCCGCACGCTCTTCTGGCAATAACCCATTGATGAATAATGCTTTACCGTTGTGGCGCGCCACACCTTGCCCGAAGGGATCAAGACTGCTGACTGTCACGGTTATGATCTGGCGCGTCGTCACGCGCCGTTTTGCAGAGTAGAATTGCGCCATCGTAGAGATTTTTCTCAATCAAATATATTGCACTGATTCTCCCACAACGGACCTCCATGACCAACTACAGCCTGCGTGCAAGAATGATGATTTTGATCCTGGCGCCGACCGTATTAATCGGTTTGCTGCTCAGCATCTTCTTCGTCGTCCACCGCTATAACGACCTGCAGCGTCAACTGGAAGACGCCGGCGCCAGCATTATCGAGCCGCTTGCCGTCTCCAGCGAATACGGTATGAATTTGCAAAACCGTGAGTCGATCGGCCAGTTGATAAGCGTGCTGCACCGTCGCCACTCCGATATCGTACGGGCGATCTCCGTCTATGACGAACACAACAAGCTGTTCGTCACCTCAAACTATCAACTGGATCCTGGCGAGCTACAGCTGCCGCGCGGCATGCCCTTCCCGCGAAGGCTGAGCGTGACGCGCCACGGCGATATCATGATCCTACGCACGCCGATTATCTCCGAGCACTACTCGCCGGATGAATCACCGCAGTCGGACGCCAAAACGCCGGTCAATATGCTCGGCTACGTAGCGCTGGAGCTGGATCTCAAGTCGGTCAGGCTTCAGCAGTATAAAGAGATCTTTATCTCCAGCGTGATGATGCTGTTCTGCATCGGCATTGCGCTGATCTTCGGCTGGCGGTTAATGCAGGATGTCACCGGGCCAATTCGCAACATGGTGAACACCGTTGACCGGATCCGCCGCGGCCAGCTCGACAGCCGCGTTGAGGGATTTATGCTCGGCGAGCTGGATATGCTGAAAAACGGCATCAACTCGATGGCCATGTCGCTGGCCGCCTATCACGAGGAGATGCAACATAACGTCGACCAGGCCACTTCGGACCTGCGTGAGACGCTTGAACAGATGGAGATCCAAAACGTTGAACTGGATCTCGCCAAGAAGCGCGCCCAGGAAGCGGCGCGCATCAAGTCAGAGTTCCTCGCCAACATGTCGCACGAGCTGCGTACGCCGCTCAACGGCGTGATTGGCTTTACCCGCCTGACGTTGAAAACCGAGCTCAATCCGACCCAGCGCGACCACCTCAATACCATCGAGCGGTCCGCCAACAACCTGCTGGCGATCATCAACGATGTGCTCGACTTCTCCAAGCTGGAAGCGGGCAAACTGTTGCTGGAGAGCATTCCGTTCCCGTTACGCAGTTCGCTGGATGAAGTCGTCACGCTGCTGGCGCATTCGGCGCACGATAAAGGGCTTGAGCTGACGCTGAACATTAAAAATGACGTGCCGGACAACGTCATCGGCGACCCGCTGCGTCTGCAGCAGGTCATTACCAATCTGGTCGGCAACGCCATCAAGTTCACCGAAAACGGCAACATTGACGTGCTGGTAGAACAGCGCGCCGTCAGCAATAACAAGGTACAAATTGAAGTCCAGATCCGCGATACCGGCATCGGTATTCCGGAGCGCGATCAGTCCCGTTTGTTCCAGGCCTTCCGCCAGGCCGATGCCAGCATCTCCCGACGCCACGGCGGCACCGGGCTGGGGCTGGTGATCACGCAAAAACTGGTGCGCGAGATGGGCGGCGATATCTCCTTCCACAGCCAGCCCAACCGTGGTTCAACGTTCTGGTTCAATATCAACCTCGATCTCAATCCGAACGTCATTTCTGAAGGGCCGGATACCAGCAGCCTGCAAGGCAAGCGTATCGCCTACGTGGAGGCCAATGCCGCCGCCGCGCAGGCGACGCTGGATATGCTGGCGACAACGCCGCTCGAGGTCGTCTATGCGGTGAGTATTGCCGCGCTGCCCACCGAGTTCTACGACATTCTGCTGGTTGCCGTACCGGTTTCGGTGCGCGACCTCAGCATTCACCGCGATAAGCTGAGTACCGCGCTCGGCATGACCGACCATCTGGTGCTGGCGCTGCCGTGTCACGCCCAGGTTGACGCCGAGTCGCTGAAACAAAACGGCGCGGCTGCCTGCCTGCTGAAACCGTTGACCGTCACCCGTCTGCTGCCGGTGCTGCAGGAATTCAGCCGCAGTACGCCCACACAGGTGGCCGTCCCGGTGACCGAGCATCGCCTGCCGATGACGGTGATGGCGGTGGACGATAACCCGGCGAACCTGAAACTGATTGGCGCGCTGTTGGACGATCAGGTGCAGCACGTTGAGCTGTGCGAAAGCGGACAGCAGGCGATTGAGTGCGCTAAACAGATGAAATTCGACCTGATTCTGATGGATATCCAGATGCCGGACATTGACGGCATTCGCGCCTGTGAGCTGATTCGTCAGCTTCCGCATCAGCAGCAAACGCCGGTGATTGCGGTCACCGCCCACGCCCTTGCCGGGCAGAAAGAGAAGCTGTTGACCGCCGGGATGAACGACTATCTGGCGAAGCCCATTGAAGAGAACCGTCTGCACGACCTGCTGCTGCGCTATAAGCCTGGCGTCATTACGCCGCCGCGTCCCGTCCAGCCCGCGCCGGTGGAACCGCCGATCGATCTGAACACCACGCTGGACTGGCAGTTAGCGCTACGTCAGGCCGCCTATAAGCCGGACCTGGCGCGGGAGATGCTACAAATGCTGATCGCCTT
Source organism: Kluyvera georgiana ATCC 51603 (assembly GCF_001654985.1). GTDB lineage: Bacteria > Pseudomonadota > Gammaproteobacteria > Enterobacterales > Enterobacteriaceae > Kluyvera > Kluyvera georgiana. The sequence continues at coordinate 43,039 of NZ_LXEU01000024.1, read as the reverse complement.
CCTGCCGGAAGTACGCAATAAGGTGGAGGAGCAGCTGGTCGGCGAAGAGCCTGAGAATCTGGTCGACGCCATTCACAAACTGCACGGCAGCTGCGGCTACAGCGGCGTACCGCGTCTTAAACATCTGTGCCAGCTGATTGAAAGCCAGCTGCGTAGCGGCACCCCGGCGGAAGAGCTAGAACCGGAGCTGCTGGAACTGCTGGATGAAATGGATAATGTGACGCGGGAAACGAAGAAAATACTGGGCTAGCACAAACCTGTAGACCGGAGAAGCGAAGCGCCATCCGGCTTGAGTGTGATTGCCGGATGGCGGCGTTGCCTTATCCGGCCTACAGCGACTGCCCCACTTTTATCGCCGCAGCGATATTGCGCGCGGCCATTCGTACGTTCGTCCCGGCTTCTGCCAGCGCCTCGTCGAGCGAACAGATCCGATGCAGCACGCTGAACACCGCATCCAGTCCGTGCTGGTGCACAACGCCCACATCCGCCGTCAGGCTGCCGGCAATCCCAATCACCGGTATCTGATAGCGTTTGGCAACCCGCGCCACCCCTACCGGTACCTTGCCGTGGATCGTCTGGCTATCGATACGCCCTTCCCCGGTAATCACCAGATCCGCATCGGCAACCAGCGCATCCAGATGTAGCGCGTCGGTCACGATATCAATACCCGGTCTCAGGTGTGCGCCGCAAAACGCGTACAGCGCCGCTCCCATTCCTCCTGCCGCACCGCCGCCTTCCAGCGTCAGCACATCAAGATCTAATTCTTGCGCAATTTGCCCGGCATAGTGCGCCAGCGCGCGGTCGAGCAGCGCAACCATCTCCGGCGTTGCGCCTTTCTGCGGCCCAAATACCGCCGACGCTCCGTCATCACCGACCAGCGGATTCGTCACATCACAGGCAACATCAATCCGGCATTGCGCCAGGCGCGGATCCAGGCCGCTGATGTCAATCTTTGCCAGCGTCGACAGTCCCGCACCGCCGGGCGCAATCGGCTGACCGTCAGCGGTCAGCAGCTGCGCGCCAAGCGCCTGCACCATACCTGCGCCGCCGTCGTTAGTGGCGCTACCGCCAATGCCGATAATCATCCGCGTCACGCCAAGATCCAGCGCATGGCGAATCAGCTCTCCGGTGCCCCATGAGGTTGTTTTCAGCGGGTTACGCGCGTCGGGAGGTAAAAGCTCAAGCCCGCTAGCCGCCGCCATTTCGATAAAGGCACAGCGCTCGTCGCCGGAGACACCGAAGAAACCCGGCACCACTTCACCCAATGGTCCGGTCACCTCAACCTGTATCACCCGCCCCTGCGTTGCCGCCACCATAGCCTCAACGGTCCCTTCGCCGCCGTCGGCAACCGGCAATTTGATGTACTCGGCGTCCGGGTAGATCTCGCGAAATCCCGCTTCAATCGCACTGGCGACCTCGAGGGCGCTCAGGCTTTCCTTGTATGAGTCCGGGGCAATTACAATCTTCATAAGCTGTCCTTGTGCGAAGTGGCGGCAGTAAGCTTAGCGCACCATACAGGGGCGTTTGTTATCAAATGTCCAGTTTGGGATCAGGTACTGCATTCCCACGGCATCGTCGCGCGCCCCCAGGCCGTATTGTTGATACAGCGCGTTGGCCTGCATCACCTGATCCATATCCAGCTCAACGCCCAGCCCCGGTTTATTCGGTACTTGCACCTTACCGTTTTTAATTTCAAACGGCGCTTTAGTCAGGCGCTGATTACCTTCCTGCCAGATCCAGTGGGTATCAATGGCGGTAATCTTACCCGGCGCAGCGGCGGCGACGTGGGTGAACATTGCCAGCGAAATATCGAAGTGATTATTGGAGTGCGATCCCCAGGTCAGACCAAACTCATGGCACAGCTGCGCGACGCGCACCGAACCTTGCATGGTCCAGAAGTGCGGATCCGCCAGCGGGATATCGACCGATTGCAGCGCCAGCGTATGCCCCATCTGCCGCCAGTCGGTGGCAATCATGTTGGTCGCGGTCGGCAGACCGGTCGCACGGCGGAATTCCGCCATCACTTCACGGCCAGAGAAGCCCTGCTCGGCGCCGCACGGATCTTCGGCATAGGCCAGCGTCCCTTTCAGGTACTTGCCAATCTTAATTGCTTCATCGAGCGACCATGCGCCGTTCGGATCCAGCGTCACCCGGGCCTGTGGGAAGCGTTTTGCCAGCGCCACGATGGACTCGGCCTCTTCTTCCCCCGCCAGCACGCCGCCCTTCAGTTTGAAGTCGTTAAAGCCGTATTTTTCATAGGCGGCCTCTGCCAGGCGTACAACGGCATCCGGCGTCATCGCCTCGTCGTGGCGCAGTCGGTACCAATCGCACTGCTCATCCGGCTGGCTCTGATACGGCAGAGGCGTCGCCTTGCGGTTGCCGATGAAGAACAGGTAGCCAAGCATTTCGACTTCGCTACGCTGTTGCCCGTCGCCAAGCAGCGAGGCCACGTTAACGCCCAAATGCTGGCCCAGCAGGTCAAGCATGGCCGATTCAATGGCGGTCACAACATGAATCGTGGTGCGTAAGTCGAAGGTTTGCAGGCCGCGACCGCTGGCATCGCGGTCGGCAAAAGCGGCACGAACGCGGTTCAGAACGTTTTTGTATTCACCGAGCGTTTTCCCCACTACCAGCGGGATCGACTCTTCCAGCGTGGCGCGAATCTTCTCGCCGCCGGGGATTTCCCCCACGCCCGTATGCCCCGCGTTATCCTGAATAATCACAATATTACGCGTAAAGAACGGCGCATGCGCTCCGCTCAGGTTCATCAGCATACTGTCGCGTCCGGCAACGGGAATCACCTGCATGGATGTGACAACGGGCGTGGAAGTGTGAATCGTCATGGTTAAATCCTTGTCTACTGGGTCGACGGACGAAAACAGAGCACGGGTATTAACATGCCCAGCCCGACGCGTCAGGAGCGAGAAATCTGGCAATCGTTATTATTATGGCTAACAGCAGTATAGGAACAGCCACGCGGCAGCTCATCGTGCAAATGCACAATATTGCCGGTGAATATTATTTAACGATGTGATAAATGAACAAATAGCAGCCGGTACGACGACGTCGCACCGGAAAGACGATAAACCATGCTTATTTAAGCAGCGTTGCCCACTGCTCGACCCATGGATTGGAGACGCTCTCCGGCTCCGGGTCTTCTGACGCATCAATCATCAGCATGTCGCCAATGCGCTGAGCGCCCTGCTCTTGCAACAGCGCATCAAAGCGCTTGCCGCCGCCGCAAAAGTTCGCGTAGGTGCTGTCGCCCAGCGCGATAATACCGTAGCGCAGATGCGGCTGGTACATATCCTGGAGATCGTTAAACAGCGGCACGATGCTATCCGGCAGGTCGCCCTGACCGGTGGTGGAGGTCACCACCAGCGCGTATTTTCCGGTGTAGCTTTCCCAATCCGTCACCGTCGGGTCTTCAAAGACTTTCGCCTGATGCCCGAGACCGCCAAGAATGGTTTGCGCTTCTTCCGCCACCAACAGCGAATTACCGTACATAGTGCCGACAAAAATCCCTACTTCAGCCATGATTTAACTCCCTGTTTACTTCTGGATAGCTTCATCCTGACCGCAGTCGGCGACAAACTCAACCCTTTCATTCTCAGGGAGAAGCCCGCGCCAGCCGAAATGTGATAAAGCCTGCATCCAGACGTCATCCAGCCCGGCGCGAATCGTCAGCGGTTCGCCGGTAAACGGATGGGTCATCGAGAGTTCGCTGGCGTGCAGCATCAGGCGGTTGCAGCCAAAATGCTCCGCGGCGCTGCGGTTCTGACGCAGGTCGCCATGCTTGCTGTCGCCAATAATCGGATGACGCAGATGTGCCAGATGGCGGCGAAGCTGGTGTTTGCGGCCGGTTTGTGGGTCCAGCGCCACCAGGCCGTAGCGCGTGGTCGGGTAGCGGCCCGTCGCGACCGGCATTTCCACCGTCGCCATGCCCCGGTAGTGAGTGACCGCCGGCTGCGGATCCTTATTCTCACGGGCAAACTTATCGGCGATTTTATCCAGCTCTTCCACCAACGGGTAGTCCAGCACCGCTTCATCGGTCAGCCAGCCGCGCACGATGGCGTGGTAGCGCTTTTGAATCAGGTGCTGTTCGAACTGCTGCGCCAACAGACGCCCGGCTTCGCTGGACAGCCCCATCAGCAGCACGCCGGAGGTCGGACGGTCGAGGCGATGGGCGGTAAAGACGTGCTGACCAATCTGGTCACGTACCGTCTGCATCACCACCACTTTTTCATCGCGATCGAGCCAGCTGCGGTGCACCAGCCAGCCTGACGGTTTGTTCACCGCCACCAACCACTCGTCCTGGTAGATAATTTCCAGCATCAGTGGGGATCGCTCGTAAAGAAGGCATCCAGCTGCTCAAGCGGCGGCAGGATAATCGCGCGCAGCGGATGCGCGGCGTCGAGCGCCATTTCGTAATACGGCGCGATGGCAAAATCTTTCGGCAGCGGCATTTCGCTATCCAGCAGTTGATGCATGCGCGGGATCAGCACCCACTGCAGCCACTCCAGCGGCTCCAGGGTATCCATGCAGAACGGCTGGTCGCTGGCAAAGGCGCTTTCGTGTGGCGCCGTCTCCTGCCAGTGCTGATGCTGACGCAGCAGCGTTTCAATAAGCAGTAATTGGTCGCGTAGGCTGTCGTGGCGTGTCATGGAAACCTCTGAGGAATGAAAATCGCGCGCAGGATACCACTAGTTGGCGGGAAACAAAAAAAGGGGGCACTGTAAAAACAGTGCCCCCGGTTCGTTTCGCAGCAATCCAGCTACTTTTAGTGCTCCCTGCTCGTCCGTGACAACTTTTCCTGTGGTCTCCTGACCAGTTCGTCCCTAAACGGTTGCATCCTGCATCACACCACCCCGATGTGATTTCACCCAATCCTTGAGTGTGTCCCGATCTTCCTGATCCACCAGATATCCTGTCTGGCTCTCGTTCTCCGTCCTGGAGGTGTCCTTTAACGCGTTCCTGCGCTATCCTTTTGCTTCATCCTGAAGCCTTTCCTTGAATCACCTTCCCGGTGTGTCCTATGAAGCGTCATCATCCTGATGTTCACTTCATTGTGCGACTCCCTGTCGACGTAGATAGAATCCGCTATTTCGCGTCGTCTTACAAGCGCCCCTCAGGCAATCCCTTAAGGCTTACGCGCAAGAAAATCACGCTATAGAACAATCATCTTATTGATATAAAAAGAAATTACTAAAACATAGGGATAAGTGTCTTACTTATAATCTGGCGATCTCTCACAGTGCGTGTAAGAGATCTCTCACAAAGGGATGGGCAAACTGTCTTACAGAATAGGCTCAAGTTGAGTCAGGAAACTCGCAAGGGAGGAGGCCAGAGGCAGGCGATTGCGCGTTCCGAGCGTCTCTTTGACCACTTCACCGGTCACGTTGCAGACGGAAATCACGTCAAGTTCGCTGTCCAGCGTGGCAATAAACAGCGTCGGCGACAACTTCAGGCGCTTCTGCGTGACCAGGTGGCCAATCAGGTTTTCCTGCACGCGACGGAAGTCATCGGGGCTCCACACCTGCAGCAGCGTCAGGGCTTCCCCCATGAAAAGCGCCTGCATATCACCCGCATACTGAGTGGTATAATAGGTGTGAATGGGTTGTTGTACCACAATATCCATCGCCCGTTCAACGCCATTTACATTCGGTTCACCGTCAAAATCCTGCGGCTGCCAGAAGACCGCGTCGCCGCTCGTCGATACCTGACATGGCGATGGAATGCCGTAAAGCTCTTCGCTGCGCGGCAGGCTGTTGTAGGTGCGTTGCCAGGCATCGCAATAGCGTTGGGTAAAGGCGTGTAATGCGTCTGCAGTCTGCTGATCCACGAATTTCTCTCTTCAGGTTAGCCAGGATACACTAGAAGCCATAGTGTACCTGCTTTATAACGGTGAAACATGTCTTCTTATGATAACCATCAGGCGCTTGCCGGCCTGACGCTCGGTAAAACCACAGATTACCGCGATACCTACGACGCCAGCCTGCTACAGGGCGTTCCGCGCAGCCTGAACCGCGATCCGCTCGGGCTGCATGCCGATTCCCTGCCTTTCCACGGCGCGGATATCTGGACGCTGTACGAGCTTTCCTGGCTCAACGCCAAAGGTCTGCCGCAGGTCGCGGTCGGCCACGTTGAGCTAAGCCACGCAACGGTGAACCTGGTGGAGTCAAAAAGCTTTAAGCTCTATCTCAACAGCTTCAATCAGACGCGTTTTGCCAGTTGGCAAGCCGTGCAGGAGACGCTGCAACGCGACCTGAGCGCCTGCGCCCAGGGCAACGTGACGGTGGCCCTGTATCGCCTCGATGAAATAGAAGGCCAGCCGATTGCCCATTTCCACGGCAGCTGTATTGATGACCAGGATATCGAGATTGATAACTACCAGTTCAACGCCGACTACCTCGACGGCGCAGCCGGCCAGAAGGTCGTGCAGGAAACGCTGGTCAGCCACCTGCTGAAATCAAACTGCCTGATCACCCACCAGCCGGACTGGGGGTCTGTACAAATTCAGTACCGTGGCCCGCAGATCGACAGGGAAAAGCTGCTGCGCTATCTGGTCTCTTTCCGCCATCACAACGAGTTCCACGAGCAGTGCGTCGAGCGTATCTTCAACGATATTCTGCGCTTCTGCGCGCCGGAGAGCCTGAGCGTTTACGCGCGATACACCCGCCGCGGCGGGCTGGATATCAACCCGTGGCGAGCAAACGGTGAATTTGTCCCGGCAATTGGCCGCCTGGTGCGTCAGTAAGCTGAACAATTTCTCAATAATGCGCACATTGTTCCGCGACTGAGGTTGTAGTAAACAAGCCAGCGAGGCTATTGTAATCACTAAGGAAGACGATTTTCGTCCCGTTAAGGAGTCCACTTGATTACACATATTAGCCCGCTTGGCTCAATGGATATGTTGTCGCAGCTGGAAGTCGACATGCTTAAACGCACGGCCAGCACCGACCTGTATCAATTGTTCCGCAACTGCTCATTGGCCGTACTGAACTCAGGCAGCCTGACCGATAACAGTAAAGAGCTGCTGTCCCGTTTCGAAAGCTTCGATATTAACGTGCTGCGTCGCGAACGCGGCGTTAAGCTTGAGCTGATTAATCCGCCGGAAGAGGCGTTCGTCGACGGGCGCATTATCCGCTCACTCCAGGCCAACCTGTTCGCCGTACTGCGCGATATTCTGTTCGTTTACGGGCAGATTCATAACACCGTACGTTTCCCGAATCTCGATCTGGAAAGCTCCACCCACATCACTAACCTGGTGTTCTCCATTCTGCGCAACGCCCGCGCGCTGCACGTGGGTGAAGCACCGAGCATGGTGGTGTGCTGGGGCGGTCACTCAATCAACGAAAACGAGTACCTCTACGCCCGTCGCGTAGGTAACCAGCTTGGCCTGCGTGAGTTGAACATCTGCACCGGCTGCGGTCCTGGCGCGATGGAAGCGCCAATGAAGGGCGCCGCGGTCGGCCATGCGCAGCAGCGCTACAAAGAAGGGCGCTTCATCGGCATGACCGAACCGTCGATTATTGCCGCTGAGCCGCCAAACCCACTGGTCAACGAGCTGATCATCATGCCGGATATCGAAAAACGCCTTGAAGCGTTTGTGCGTATCGCTCACGGCATCATTATTTTCCCGGGCGGCGTGGGAACGGCTGAAGAACTGCTGTATCTGCTGGGTATCCTGATGAACCCGGCGAACAAAGACCAGGTGCTGCCGCTTATCCTCACCGGCCCGAAAGAGAGCGCCGACTACTTCCGCGTTCTCGACGAGTTCGTGGTGCATACGCTGGGCGAAGGCGCGCGTCGCCACTATAAGATCATCATTGATGATGAAGTGGAAGTGGCGCGCCAGATGAAAAAAGCGATGCCGCTGGTGAAAGAGAACCGCCGCGATACCGGCGACGCCTACAGCTTTAACTGGTCGATGCGCATTGCGCCGGACCTGCAGATGCCGTTTGAACCGTCGCACGAGAACATGGCTAACCTCAAGCTTTATCCGGATCAACCGGTTGAAGTGCTGGCCGCAGACCTGCGCCGCGCCTTCTCAGGCATCGTGGCGGGTAACGTGAAGGAAGTGGGTATTCGCGCCATCGAAGAGTTTGGTCCGTACAAAATTCACGGCGATAAAGAGATGATGCGCCGCATGGACGAACTGCTACAGGGCTTCGTGGCGCAGCACCGCATGAAGTTGCCAGGTTCCGCCTACATCCCCTGCTACGAAATCTGCGCCTGACACTATTCGCAGCGTATTTCACTCCTCACCCGGCGGTCTTCACCGCCGGTTTTTCTCTCAAACAGCCCTCATAAATACCCTAATTCGCGCAGAGCCAATCGTTTGCGCGCTATATGCGACCGCATATTATTAGCAATAATTATGATTCAGCGCTAAAAAACGCCATTTCCATCATTTTTATCAGCAAAAACATCGTATTTACCCCCTCCCCCATTTACCACACATACTGCGAATGCTAGCCTTCGCGACCATAAATTTTCGCTCAAAAGGTTATTACAGTAAAAAGACCTGCAATAACCCCAGCTAAAAGTGGATTATTACATTTGGGATCATGATCACTGATACATTTACCAGTTAAATGTACATTTGCGCTCGTCGAAAATGGCGTTGGGTAAAAATCACAAAAAAACCAACACTTCTAAAATTTAATATTACATTTTTATTTTTTTCACTTTATTTGACTAAAAAATTAGCATTTTTCCTTCCTCCAGGAGATACAGATGGAAAACACTCAAACCAGCACGGTCGTCACAGCAGAATCTGCTAGCGGATGGCGCAAAACAGATACGATGTGGATGCTGGGTCTTTACGGCACTGCCATCGGCGCGGGCGTACTGTTCCTGCCGATCAACGCCGGCGTCGGCGGCATGATCCCGCTGATCATCATGGCTATCCTCGCCTTCCCGATGACCTTCTTCGCACACCGCGGCCTGACCCGCTTCGTGCTGTCCGGTAAAAACCCGGGCGAAGACATCACCGAAGTCGTTGAAGAGCACTTCGGCGTAGGCGCAGGTAAACTGATTACCCTGCTCTACTTCTTCGCTATCTACCCAATCCTGTTGGTGTACAGCGTCGCTATCACTAACACCGTGGAAAGCTTCCTGGCGCACCAGCTGCACATGACGCCGCCGCCGCGCGCTATCCTGTCGCTGATTCTGATCGTCGGCATGATGACTATCGTGCGCTTCGGTGAGCAGATGATCGTTAAAGCGATGAGCATCCTGGTATTCCCGTTCGTGGCGGCCCTGATGGTGCTGGCGCTGTACCTGATCCCGCAGTGGAGCGGCGCAGCACTGGAAACCCTGTCCTTCAGCAGCACGGCCTCTACCGGCAACGGCCTGTGGATGACTCTGTGGCTGGCCATTCCGGTGATGGTGTTCTCCTTCAACCACTCGCCGATCATCTCTTCCTTCGCGGTGGCGAAGCGTGAAGAGTACGGTCAGGGCGCAGAGAAGAAGTGTTCCTCTATCCTGGCACGTGCCCACATCATGATGGTGCTGACCGTGATGTTCTTCGTCTTCAGCTGCGTACTGAGCCTGTCCCCGGCGGACCTGGCGGCGGCGAAAGAGCAAAATATCTCTATCCTGTCTTACCTGGCGAACCACTTTAACGCGCCGGTTATCGCCTGGATGGCACCGATTATCGCGATTATCGCTATCACCAAGTCCTTCCTGGGCCACTACCTGGGCGCACGTGAAGGCTTCAACGGGATGGTAATTAAGTCTCTGCGTAGCAAAGGAAAATCCATCGAAATCAACAAACTGAACAAAATCACTGCGCTGTTCATGCTGGTTACCACCTGGATTGTGGCAACCCTGAACCCGAGCATCCTGGGCATGATTGAAACCCTGGGCGGCCCGATCATCGCGATGATTCTGTTCCTGATGCCGATGTATGCAATTCAGAAAGTACCGGCAATGCGTAAGTACAGCGGTCACATCAGCAACGTCTTCGTTGTGCTGGTGGGTCTCATCGCTATCTCCGCAATCTCCTACTCTCTGTTTAGTTAATCCCCCTGCGCCGCCTTTCGGGCGGCGCACCTCGATACACAATGGACGCCTCATGATTAGCGTATTCGATATTTTCAAAATCGGCATTGGTCCTTCCAGCTCACACACCGTCGGGCCAATGAAAGCAGGCAAACAATTCACGGACGACTTGATTGCGCGTGGGATCCTGACTGATATCACTCGCGTAGTCGTCGATGTTTACGGTTCACTCTCTCTGACCGGTAAAGGTCACCATACCGATATCGCCATTATTATGGGCCTGGCAGGGAACCTGCCGGATACGGTGGATATCGACGCCATTCCGGCGTTTATCCAGGACGTGAATACCCATGGCCGCCTGATGCTGGCTAACGGTCAGCACGAAGTGGAATTCCCGGTTGATCAGTGCATGAACTTCCATGCCGACAACCTCTCGCTGCACGAAAACGGCATGCGTATTACCGCGTTGTCAGGTGACAAAGCCGTTTACAGTAAAACCTACTATTCCATCGGCGGCGGTTTTATCGTCGACGAAGAGCACTTCGGCCAACAAACTGAAGCGCCGGTTGCCGTGCCATACCCGTATAAAAGCGCCGCGGATTTACAGCGTCACAGCCAGGAAACCGGCCTGTCGCTGTCTGGCCTGATGATGCAGAACGAACTCGCGCTGCACAGCAAAGAAGAGCTGGAAAAGCACTTTGCTGACGTCTGGGCGGTGATGAAAGGCGGCATCGAGCACGGCACCACGACCGAAGGCGTATTGCCGGGCAAACTGCGCGTTCCACGTCGTGCCGCCGCGCTACGTCGTATGCTGGTCAGCCAGGACAAAATCAGCAGCGACCCGATGGCGGTAGTTGACTGGATTAACATGTTTGCGCTGGCGGTGAACGAAGAAAACGCCGCCGGTGGGCGCGTCGTCACCGCGCCCACCAACGGTGCCTGCGGTATCGTTCCGGCGGTGCTGGCTTACTACGACAAGTTTATCCGCGAAGTGAACGCCAACTCGCTGGCACGCTACATGCTGGTTGCCAGCGCGATTGGCTCACTCTACAAGATGAACGCCTCCATCTCCGGCGCTGAAGTGGGTTGCCAGGGGGAAGTGGGTGTCGCCTGTTCCATGGCGGCAGCGGGTCTGGCAGAGCTGCTGGGCGGTAGCCCGGCGCAGGTGTGCATTGCCGCGGAAATCGGCATGGAACATAACCTCGGCCTGACCTGTGACCCGGTTGCCGGTCAGGTTCAGGTGCCATGCATCGAGCGTAACGCCATTGCGTCGGTGAAAGCGGTTAACGCCGCGCGTATGGCCCTGCGCCGTACCAGCGTACCGCGCGTGTGTCTCGATAAAGTTATCGAGACCATGTACGAAACCGGCAAAGACATGAACGCCAAATACCGCGAAACCTCTCGCGGCGGGCTGGCGATGAAAGTGGTAGCCTGCGACTAACGCACTCCAGAGGCCTCGTTTTGCGAGGCCTCTTCCCGTTTTATCCCCCGCCGATAGCCTCACCCGTCCCTGAATGTTACCCTTAGCGCCCAATCTGTTAGGGAGAACGCCCGTGGCCGTCCATTTGCTTATTGTTGACGCACTCAACTTAATCCGCCGTATTCATGCCGTTCAGGGTTCCCCCTGCGTAGAAACCTGTCAGCATGCGCTGGATCTGCTGATTGCGCACAGCCAGCCGACGCATGCGGTAGCGGTTTTTGACGATGAAGCACGCAACAGCGGCTGGCGGCATCAGCGACTACCAGACTACAAGGCCGGTCGTCCACCTATGCCGGACGATCTTCATGCCGAAATGCCCGCCCTGCGCGCCGCCTTTGAGCTGCGCGGTGTACGCTGTTGGGAGTCCCAGGGTAACGAGGCTGACGATCTCGCGGCCACGCTGGCCGTGAAAGTCGCCAGCGCCGGGCATCAGGCGACCATCGTCTCGACGGATAAAGGCTACTGTCAGCTGCTGTCGCCCACGCTGCGCATTCGCGACTACTTCCAGAAACGCTGGCTGGACGTGCCGTTTATCGAAAAAGAGTTTGGCGTGCAGCCGCAGCAGCTACCCGACTACTGGGGGCTGGCGGGAATTAGCAGTTCGAAAGTACCAGGGGTCGCGGGAATTGGCCCCAAAAGCGCCACCCAACTGCTGACGCAGTTTCCCACGCTGGAAGCGCTGTACGAACATCTGGAAGAGGTGCCGGATAAGTGGCGGAAGAAACTGGAAGAACACCGGGAGATGGCGTTCTTGTGCCGGGATATCGCGCGGCTGCAAACCGATTTGCATATTGATGGCAATTTGCAGCAGCTCAGACTTAACAGATAGCATCATGACGTAGGCCGGATAAGGCAAAGCCGCCATCCGGCAGTTCTGAGCACCTTGCCGGATGGCGGCTTTGCCTTATCCGGCCGACAAATCACATTCGACCGGACTATGCGTTATTAACGCTCGTCGCGACGCCCACCGACCGCCGCCCACAGGCGACGCACGTGTACGGTCACTTCTTCACGATCGTGATACAGCTGGCGCGCCTGCATCTGCGCGTTAATACCGTGCTCGTCCAGCTTCGCCTGGATGTGCGCCAGATTCTGCGACAGCTCTTCATAACGCTTTTTCATCGGCAGCTTCAGATTGAAGATGGTCTCACGGCACCAGCCGTTAACCAGCCATTCCGCCATCAGCGCGGCGACCTTCGCCGGTTTCTCCACCATATCGCACACCATCCACGAGATGTTGTTGCGGGTAGGGCGGTAGCGGAAACCGTCTTCGCGCAGCCAGGTCACCTGGCCGGTGTCCATCAGGCTCTGCGCCATCGGGCCGTTATCCACTGAGGAAACCCACATGTTGCGCTTCACCAGCTGATAGGTCCAGCCGCCCGGACAGGCGCCCAGATCAACCGCGTACATGCCGTTTGCCAGACGCTCGTCCCACTCGTCGGCGGGAATAAAGACGTGAAATGCCTCTTCCAGCTTCAGCGTAGAGCGGCTTGGCGCGTCGGCCGGAAACTTCAGGCGCGGAATGCCCATATAGAACGGCGAGTTGTTGGTGCTATACGAATACCCGGTATAGCAGCAGCCCGGCGCGATAAAGAACACGTGCACCACCGGACGTTTGGTGGTCTCGTACGGCGCCAGCACTTTCGCCTCACGCAGCGCCGCGCGCAGCGGCACGGTCAACTTGCGGCAGAACTTCATCAGCTCTTTGCTTTCGTTGGTATCCGCCACTTCAACGCGCAGATCGCCGCCCTTCTCCACTACGCCTTGCAGCATGCCGACGATCGGCGCGACGCGGTCTTCCGGCGGTAAATCTTTCAACAGCTCGCCGACGACGATCATCTGGCGAGCAAAGATGAGCGAGCTAAACGGCAGCTCGCGCGCCAGCTTATCGGCGTCGCCATCCTGATAGCATTCGAAAATCACATAGCCCGAGTTATCTTTTACGCGCGCGAAGCCAAACACCTCACGACGCCCGGCCTTATCGGTAATTTCCGCAGCACACTCTTTCTCAAACCCAGGGCGGCAATACAGCACAACCTTATTCATGAACAACACCCTTACGCTTAAGTCGAATGGCACCAATTAACATCAACACCCAACCGGCGAGGAAGCTGACGCCGCCCACCGGGGTAACAAACGCCCACAGGCGTAAATGAGAGAGCGCCAGGCAGTACAGGCTACCGCTGAACAGCACGGTACCCAGCGCCAGAAAAACGCTGCTCCAGTAGAACCAGATACTAATGCGGCGCTGCATCGCCACCGCCAGGCCAAAAATCGCCAGCGTGTGAAACGCCTGGTACTCCAGACCGGTCTGGATCCAGCCCATTTCAACAACGCCCAACGATTTACTCAGCACGTGCGCGCCAAATGCGCCCAGTGCGACAAAGATAAAACCGCTGATAGCGGCAAAAATCAGCATAAAACGGCTGGTCATGATGGTATTACCCTAAATTCATTTATTGTTCGTAACGAAAACGAAAAGTTTCTTGCTCATGGGCCGCTTTCGCCAGAATCCACTGACGAAAGGCCGCTATTTTACCCAGTTCTGCCTGACTGTCATGACAAACCAGATAAAACGCATTCTTACTGACCAGAACATCATTAAATGGGCACACCAGACGGCCTGCCTCAATCTCGGACTGCGCCATCACGTTGTTGGCAAGCGCAATCCCCTGTCCGTGGATGGCAGCCTGTAACACCATGGCGCTATGGCTGAAGATAGGTCCCTGTTGTACGTTGATATGGGTGAGCCCCAGCTGGCGCGTATACGTTTGCCAGTCGCGGCGGGAAGCATCGTGCAGCAGCGTATGTTTGGCTAAATCGGCGGGGGTCTTCAGCGCTTTATCGCCGGTCAGCAGCAGAGGAGAGCAAACCGGGAGTAAATACTCCGCGTACAGTTTTTCAACGCGTAACCCCGGCCAGTTGCCGCGACCGTAAAAAATAGCGACGTCGACATCGTCGGCCAGCTTATCTTCCTGACGGTCCACCGCCTGGATTCTGACGTCGATTCCCGGATAAGCTGAGTTAAAGCTTGAGAGGCGCGGCACCAGCCATTGAATCGCAAAACTGGGCAATAAACTGACGGTAAGCGCCCCTTTCGCGCTGCGTGCCTGTAGTTTACGCGTAGCCTCTGTTAATTGCGAAAAGATCTCTTTGATATCCTGAAAATAGCTCTGCCCCTCTTCGGTCAGCAGCAACGAACGATTGCGCCGACGGAACAGCTTCAACCCCAAAAAATCCTCAAGAGACTTGATTTGATGGCTTACTGCGGCCTGCGTCACAAAAAGCTCATCGGCCGCGCGGGTGAAACTTAAATGGCGTGCGGCTGCATCAAATACACGTAATGCATTAAGAGGTGGCAAACGCTTTGACATGGTCCCAGAACCCAATTGTTAATTGAATTTAACAAATAGGAAACAACAGTTAACCTATTAGTTTTTTTTATCTGAGACATTATAATTTGTCCGTTGAGCTTCTACCAGCAAATACCTATGATGGCGGCACTTCCTGAGCCGGAACGAGAAGCTTTTTTTGGAATGCGTGTTCTGAAGGGCTTTTGGCTTACGGTTGTGATGTTGTGTTGTTGTGTTTGCAATTGGTCTGCAATTCAGATCACGGTAGCAAGGCTACCCTTTTTCACTTCCTGTACATTTACCCTGTCTGTCCATAGTGATTAATGTAGCACCGCCTAATTGCGGTGCTTTTTTTTGCCTGCAATTTGCGCGCTATTTCTCCAGCGCCACCATCTCTTTCACATCGCTATGGTTAATTTGCTGTTTCACGCCGTTGGCATCGGTGTAGGAAATCATACCGGTGTCGTTATCGGTCTGCGGTTTCCCCTCGGAAACGATGCTACGGCCATCGTTAGTATGCATCACGTAGTTTGGGCTTGAGCAGGCGCTCAGGGCAAACGTCAGCATACAGGCGGAAATGATTGCGGCAGTCTTTTTCATTTTCTTCTCCTTTAGCGATTTATGCTATTTAAAGCTCATTTCATAACAGGCCAAAATATTTGCCTAACGTTATTTAGCATAAGACACTGGTCGGATAGCGCCAGGAGAACCAGACGATTCCGAGGATTGGCACAAACCTTGTATCAATGCTCATTTTGCGCCACGATCGGTTGATTGAACCGAGGAATACCATGAACGCTTTCAACCCCGCGCAGTTTCGCGCGCAATTTCCCGCCCTGCACGATGCCGGGGTTTACCTTGATAGCGCCGCCACCGCGTTAAAACCGCAGGCGGTGATCGAGGCGACAAATCAGTTCTACTCGCTGAGCGCGGGGAACGTCCATCGCAGCCAGTTCGCCGAAGCCCAGCGCCTGACCGCGCGCTACGAGGCCGCACGCGATCAGGTCGCCCGCTGGCTGAACGCTCCTCGCGGCAAAGACATCGTCTGGACGCGCGGCACGACAGAAGCCATCAATATGGTAGCCCAGTGCTACGCGCGCCCACGCCTGCAGCCGGGTGACGAAATTATCGTCAGCACCGCCGAGCACCATGCTAACCTGGTGCCCTGGCTGATGGTCGCGGAGCAGACGGGCGCGAAGGTGGTGCAACTGCCTCTTGGCGTTAACCGCCTGCCGGACGTCGAACAGCTCACCACGCTGATCACCTCGCGCAGCCGCATTCTGGCGCTGGGGCAAATGTCGAACGTCACCGGCGGCTGTCCGGATCTGGCGCGCGCCATTACTCTCGCCCATCAGGCCGGTATGGTGGTGATGGTTGACGGCGCGCAGGGCGCGGTGCACTTCCCGGCGGACGTGCAGGCGCTGGATATCGATTTCTACGCCTTTTCCGGCCATAAGCTCTACGGGCCAACCGGCATCGGCGCGCTCTATGGCAAGAGCGAGCTGCTGGACTCCATGGCCCCGTGGCTGGGCGGCGGCAAAATGATTAGCGAAGTGACCTTCAACGGCTTTACTACTCAGCCGGTGCCGTACCGTCTGGAGGCTGGCACGCCGAACGTCGCGGGCGTCATTGGCCTGAGCGCGGCGCTGGAATGGCTGTCTGAGGTAGATATGGCGCAGGCCGAATCCTGGAGTCGAGGCTTAGCGACGCTGGCGGAAGATGAGCTGGCGAAACGTCCGGGGTTCCGCTCGTTCCGCTGTCAGGACTCCAGCCTGTTAGCCTTTGATTTTGCGGGCGTTCATCACAGCGACATGGTGACGCTGCTGGCGGAGTACGGTATTGCCCTGCGTGCCGGCCAGCACTGCGCGCAGCCGCTGCTGGCGGCACTGGGCGTTAACGGCACGCTGCGCGCCTCGTTCGCCCCCTATAATACGCAAGACGATGTACACGCGCTGGTCAACGCCGTTGACCGGGCGCTCAAACTTCTGGTGGATTAATGACGACTCCTTTGCTCGCCGGACACCCGTTCGGCACCACCGTAACGCCCGAGGCATTACGGCAACAGTTTGGCGCACTGAGCCAGTGGGAAGAGAAATACCGGCAGCTGATTCTGCTGGGCAAACAACTCCCCTCGCTGTCGGACGATCTTAAAGCGCAGGCCAAAGAGATTGCCGGCTGCGAAAACCGCGTCTGGCTGGGCTACTCGCTGGAGGCTGACGGAACGCTGCATTTCTTTGGCGATAGCGAAGGCAGGATCGTGCGCGGCCTGCTGGCGGTGCTGCTGACCGCCGCGGAAGGCCAACGCCCGGAAGCGATTCTGGCTACCAGCCCGCTCGACTTTTTCGATGAACTCGGGTTACGCGGCCAGTTGAGCGCCTCGCGTAGTCAGGGCCTGGCGGCCCTGAATGACGCCATGATTGATGCCGCGCGTCAGGCGCTGGCCTGACGCTCCGCTTTCGCCAGCATCTTCTTCAACGCATGGGATACCGCGACAAAACCGAAGGTCGCGGTGACCATCGTCGCCGCGCCAAAGCCTGAGGCGCAGTCCATCCGTTTTGGCCCTTCAGCGGTACTTTTCATCGCACACACGGAACCGTCGGACTGCGGATATACCAGCGCTTCGGTGGAAAAGACGCAGTCCACGCCCAGCTTACCTTTGCTGTTCTTCACCACGCCAAAATCGCTTTTCAGCCGCTCGCGCAGCTTGGCCGCCAGCGGATCCTGAATGGTTTTCGCCAGATCGCTCACCTGGATCTGCGTCGGGTCGATTTGCCCGCCCGCGCCGCCGGTGGTGATCAACGGCACTTTATAGCGACGGCAGTAAGCAATCAACGCCGCCTTTGGGCGCACGCTATCGATAGCGTCCACCACGTAGCTGTAGCCCACGCCCAGATATTCCGCGACGTTATCCGGAGTCACAAAGTCGTCAATGACGGTCACACGACATTCGGGATTAATCAGGCGAATACGTTCAGCCATCACCTCAGCCTTTGCCAGGCCAACGTTGCCGCCCAGCGCATGAATCTGGCGATTGGTGTTGGTCACGCACACGTCATCCATATCGATAAGCGTGATAGCGCCGATACCGGTGCGGGCCAGCGCTTCCGCCGCCCAACTGCCCACGCCGCCAATCCCAACCACACAAACGTGCGCATCGGCAAACACCTGCAGCGCCTTTTCACCGTATAAACGTGCCGTGCCGCCAAAACGCTGGCGCCAGGCGTCACTGATAACCACAGACATAGAACCTCAGAGTTAAAAACAAAAAGAGCGGACAATGCCGCCCTGAGCGCATTTCATTGCCGGATGGCGCTTCGCTTATCCGGCCTACGCGCTAATGTGTAGGCCGGATACGCCATCGGGCCACTAGCCGCTAAATACGTTACCCGCGCTGCCGGATGACTTCAGCACCCACACGCGTCCGTAGTGATTATACCAGCCAGCACGGTGTCCGGCATCCGGGCCGATGCCCTGATAGATGTCGAAGTGCTGGCCTTTAATCGCGCCGCCGACATCCAGCGCCACCATCAGGCGTAGCTCGTACTGACCGTTAAATTTACCGTTATTGTCCAACTGCGGCACTTCCGCCAGCAGCGTGGTACCCGGCGGGATCACGTTACGGTCTGCCGCCACCGACGCACGCCCTACCAGCGGCACGGCGCTGGCGCCTTTCACCGGGGCGAAAGACTGTGGTTTAAAGAAGACAAATGACGGATTCTGCTCCAGCAGTTCGCGAACTTCCGCTTCGCTGTGGGTTTCGCCCCAGTGGCGAATGGCCTGCATCGACATATCTTCGCGCTTCACTTCCCCGCGATCGATCAATACCTTGCCGATGCTCTTATAGGCCCAGCCGTTTTTCCCGGCATAGCTAAAGAAGTTCAGCGGCGAGCCGTCGCCAAAATCAATGTAGCCGCTGCCCTGCACATCCATGATGAAGTTATCCATCAGCGAATTGCTGTAGGCAAGAATATAAGCATCGCTCAGCTGGCCTGCGTAAATACCGGCGCGAGAAGGCAGCTTGCCGCGCTTTGGCGGCATCCGGTAAATCGGATACTGGAATTCGCCCTGACGCGTATGACGCGCTTCCACCACCGGCGTATAGTAGCCGGTAAACTGCACGTTGCCGTAGTTGTCGGTCCCTTCCATCTGCCAGGCATCGATGCCGTACTTGCGCAGGGTGCGAGTATCGCCGCCGGAAAGCAGCCACTGCTGCACGGCGTTGTATACGTTGCTCTGATTGCCATACAGACGCGGCGAAGCGCTACGGATATGGCCCACCTGCTGCGCGAAGTCGCCCGCGTTGATCGGCGCGCCGACGGCATCAGGCTGATTGACTAAAGAGAAAGGCTGGGTGAATTTCCCGTCTTTATACTGTTGACCGCGATCGGTCGGTTTTGACGAACAGGCGGCCAGCATTGCCAGCATTGCCCCCGTTGCCACATATTTTACCCAACGTCCTTTCATGGTGTTTTGTATTCCGCATTATCGAAAGTGCCCGCTGAAGATAACAAACCGCCAGGGGTATTGAAATGCGATTGCGCTGCCCTGTCATAATTTCGAACAAAAAACGTTCAGATTGTGCCTAATACGCACAACTCATAAAAAAATGAGAGCTTTATATCAAAAATGGGTTGCAACAAATGCTCAGCAGAGTATAGTGCGCATCCACGGACGCGGGGTGGAGCAGCCTGGTAGCTCGTCGGGCTCATAACCCGAAGGTCGTCAGTTCAAATCTGGCCCCCGCAACCAATTAAAATCAGAAGCAGTAACGTTACTCGATGGAAGAGTAATGACGGACGCGGGGTGGAGCAGCCTGGTAGCTCGTCGGGCTCATAACCCGAAGGTCGTCGGTTCAAATCCGGCCCCCGCAACCAATTAAAATCTGATGCAAGTTTACTCGATGAAGAGTAAAGACGGACGCGGGGTGGAGCAGCCTGGTAGCTCGTCGGGCTCATAACCCGAAGGTCGTCGGTTCAAATCCGGCCCCCGCAACCAATTAAAATGACACCCATCAGGGTGTTTTTTTTTTGCCTGTTATCCAGCGAAAGTACGCCATCCTCACGAATGGCGCGCCGCTTCCCTACCCTTCTTTATGCTCACGCATAATCGTATAAATCTTTTCAAGATCAATATGCTGCCGCATCGCCGCCGCCAGAATGTCGAACTGCTGCATCTTATACTCCGCATACTGAAAATCATTATCCCGTGCCGGTAAGCCTTTGCGTTCACGCAGCCCATTGACCAGCGCACGCGTAAAGGTGTCGCTATCGAACAGGCCGTGCAGATAGGTGCCAAACGCCAGTCCGTCCGCGCTGACCGCACCATCCGCTTGATGCTGGTCGTTTTTACACAGCTGCATTAACGGCTGCGCGTTGCCCGCCAGCGCCGTCTCACCCATATGAATTTCATAGCCCTGCAGCGCCATACCGGACACCGCCGCCAGCCAGCCCGGCAGCGCGGCGTTGAGCGTTGCCGTGGCCCGCGTGGTGGTTTTCTGCGGTGCAAAACGCGTGACGGTATTGAGCAGCCCCAATCCCGGCAGCGTCCCCAACCTGGATTCCACGTCATCTATCAACGTATCGCCGAGCATCTGATAGCCGCCGCAAATGCCCAGTACCGGCACACGCTGATGCTGCGCCTGGAGAATCCCGTGCGCCAGCCCGCTATCCTGCAGCCACAACAGATCGCCCAACGTGTTTTTACTGCCCGGCAGAATAATCAGGTCCGCACCCGCCAGCTCTTGCGCATGGCGCACGTAGCGTACACGTACGTCCGGCTGGGCGGCCAGCGCGTTGAAGTCGGTAAAGTTAGAGATATGCGGCAGTTGCACCACGGCAATATCCACATCACGCTCGCCCACGCTGCGGTACTTGCCCTTTTGCAACGCGACGCCGTCCTCATCTTCCAGCTCAACCTCCAACCACGGCATCACGCCCAATACCGGCACGTTCGTCAGCGCTTCAATCTGCTCAATGCCGGAGTGCAGCAACGCAACATCGCCGCGAAACTTATTGATGATCACCCCCTTCACCCGCGCCCGTTCGTGGTCGCGCAGCAGCGCCAGCGTGCCGTAAATCGCCGCGAAAACGCCGCCGCGATCGATATCCGCCACCAGAATCACCGGGCACTGCGCCATCTCCGCCATGCCCATATTGACGATATCGCGGTCGCGCAGGTTGATTTCCGCCGGGCTACCCGCCCCTTCCAGCACCAGCACGTCATACTCGCTCGCCAGACTGCGATAGACGCTGAGGATTTGCTCGCGCAGACGCGGTTTGTAGTCGTGATAGCTGACGGCGTCCATATTGCTCGCCACTTCTCCCATCAGCACAATCTGCGCTTTGCGGTCGCTGGTTGGCTTGAGCAGAATGGGGTTCATCCGCACGTCCGGGGCAATACCTGCGGCTTCCGCCTGAAAAATCTGCGCCCGCCCCATCTCTTTGCCGTCCAGGGTGATCCCGGAATTAAGCGCCATATTCTGCGATTTGAACGGCGCGGTGCGCAGGCCATCCTGATAAAAAATTCGGCACAGCCCCGCCACCAGCATACTTTTGCCGACGTCAGAGGCGGTGCCTTGTAACATAATGGCCTGGGTCATCTCGTTCCTTTTTCACGCATGCGGCGGAAAAACTCCGCCTCGGTTTTACACAGCGGCAGCCCAAGCTCCGTGTGCAGCTTTACCAGCCACGGCTGGCTCAACCCCGCCTGTTCCATCAACTCACGCCGGGCAAATACCTTGCCGGGAGCGCCCTGCGCCAGCACTTCACCACAGCGCAACACATACACCGCGTCGCTGACTTCATAAATCAAATCAATATCGTGGCTGGAAATTACCACATGATTGCCCTGCGCGACGATACGCTTGATGATGTCTATCATCTGCGCGCGTCCGGACGGGTCCAGCCCTGCTGTCGGTTCATCCAGCAGCAGGTAGCGCGCTTCCAGTACCAGCGCACCGGCAATCGCCACGCGCTTTTTCTGCCCGTGGCTCAGGCATTGAATCGGCTGCTGGCGAAAATGCTGGGCATCGACCAGCGTAAGCGCATCGTCGATACGCCGCGCGATCTCGTCCTCCGCCACGCCGATATTACGTAGGCTGAAGGCAATATCGCTGTCGATATCGGTATAGAAAATCTGCTGTTCCGGGTCCTGAAACACCGTCGCCACCTGCTGGCGCAGCGCCAGCAGCCCGCGTTTGCTGTAGTCCAGCGGTTTACCCTGCCACAGCACCGCCCCCTGCTGCGGACGCAGCAGCCCGCTGAGGTTCATAAACAGCGTCGATTTCCCGCACCCGTTGGCGCCCACCAGCCCGGTGACGGCCTGGCGAGAAAAATCCAGCGTTAACCCTTTGAGAATGGGCGCGTCCTGGTAGCGAAATTCCAGGTCAGAGGTGGCAAGCATGGCGTTCCTTAAAGATGAAAATCACCCTGATACAGTTTGATATCCAGCGCGGTGCTCATCTGCTGATAACGCATCAGCACCCGCGTAAACAGCAGGCTCACCAGCATCGCCAGCGAGCGATAGCCGAGACGCACATTGCGATAACCAAAGCGCAGCGTCTGTGCCCGGTGAATGGCCATGGCTTCGTCAATCAGGATAAAGATAAAGCGCCAGGTCAGCAGAATCTGCTCGGTAAGCAGACGCGGCACCCGCGCCCGCTTCAGCAGCACAATCAGCTGCGGAAATGGCAGGTTCAGCACCAGCCAGAAAGTGGCTGAGAGTGCGGCGAGGCTGCGCCAGAAGGTCGCATTGGCGGTCGCGACTCCCTGTGCGGTAACGCCCAGCCAGTACGGCCCAATCGGCACGCCCGCCAGCAGCGTCTGCGGATCGCGGCTGATGCTGAAGACAATCGTCAGCACGCCGACCGCCAGGAATCCCAGCGGCAGCGCCATCCAGCGGCACCAGCGCCACGGCGAGATACGCAGCAGCCAGCAGGTGAACGCCGCGGTCATCACCATCAGCAGCGCCTGCCACAACGGCGGCAGGCTGAAGGCCAGCACCATCAACAACAGCCAGAACAGGAACTTACGCTCGGGTGCAATGTGAAACCAACGGCTCTGGTAGCTTAGCCTGTCAAGACCGGTCATCACGACGCTGACGCCCTTTGTAATAGCCGAGAATATAGAAAATCACCGCCGCGCCGAGCGAGCCCTGTAGGGTAAACAGCAGGCTTTCGATTTCCCCGCTCGCCGGTTCATACAGCGGCTGGAACCACGGCTGGTAATCCGGCGCAATAGCCTGAATCTGGCTTTCGGCCTCGCCGTCGGAACCGCCGTATTCGCCGCCGTGGTTGATGAAGAACGGCAGGATCATCAGCGCTATTACCAGCGCCAACAGGATCAACGTCTTTTTCATCTTAATGCCCCCGCGCCGGGATCAGCTGCCGTTTGGTCAGCTGGTCGTAGATCATTACCGTCAACAGCCCTTCCGCGATGGCGATCGGAATCTGCGTCAGGCAAAAAATCGCCATAAACTTCAGGCTCGATCCGATAGCGCCCGCCTGCGGATCCGGGAAGGCGACGCCCAGCTGTAGCGAGGTGACAAAGTAGGTCGCCAGATCCGCAAACATGGCGCAGAGAAAGACCGATACATCGCGACGGAACCCTGCTTTACAGGCCATTTTCCACACCAGATAGCCGACGATGGGGCCAATCACCGCCATCGACATGCCGTTCGCGCCGAGCGTCGTCAGGCCGCCGTGCGCCAGCAATAGCGCCTGGAACAACAGCACGATCGCGCCAAGAATCGCCACGACGCCCGGCCCGAACAGGATAACCGCCAGCCCGACGCCGGTCGGGTGCGAGCAGCTCCCGGTCACCGACGGGATCTTCAACGCTGAGAGTACAAAGATAAATGCCCCGCACAGCGCCAGCAGCACCTTCTGGTTGCTGTCCTCCTGCACAATGCGGCGCAGGCGCACCAGCCCGTACCACAGGCACGGCAAAAACAGCAGCCACCAGGCCAGCGCCCACATCGGCGGCAGGAATCCTTCCATAATGTGCATGGCAAAGGCTTCTTGCGGCACCACCAGCAGCAGTATCGCCGCCGCCAATCCGCTGAGCGACAGTCGCTTCAGCTGTTGTTCCAGTTTCATTGTCCCGGCTCCCACTGTTTGTTCACCAGAATGGTGGAGAAATACGGCAGCGGCTGGTCGTCCGCAACCTCACCCAGATGCCGCCAGCACTGCTCGCCGGGCAGCGTGGCTTCGGCCATCAGCAGCGCGTGGTCCAGCAGCCCGGCTTTCGCCAGCAGCGCTTTGATGCGCGGAAAACGCCCGTAGACCTTCATCAGCACCAGGCTGTCGTGCTGCGCCAGCGCGCGTTCAATCTCGTCCTCCGGCGCGGTGCAGGCGACCACCGCCAGCGACTGTTGCTCCATCGCCAGCGGCGTTTTGCTGCGCGCGGCAATGGCGGCGAACGAGGTTACGCCGGGGACAATCTCCAGCCACTCCGGGCTGCCGATACGCTGGAGTAAAAAGACCCAGGTGCTGAACAACATCGCATCGCCAAGGGTGATAAAGCCGACGGTTTTCCCGGCTTTCACTTCGCGCACCAGCGCCGCCGAAACGTCGTCCCACACCGCCTCTTTTTCGACGCTGTCGGCGCTCATCGGGAAGTGACAGCAGCGCACCTCGGTCTGCTCGCCGAGATACTCGCGCACGATAGAGAGCGCCAGGCTGTCGCCGCCTTTGCGCCCCGCCGGGGCGTAGAGGATATCCAGCGAGCCCAGAATGCGGGCCGCGCGTACGGTAATCAGGTCAGACGCGCCCGGACCGGTGCTCAGAGCATACAGTTTGCCGCTCATGCTGCCTCCAGAGACTGCTGCAGATGCTCAACAAACATGGCGCGTACCACCGGGTTTTCACCCAGCCCGCACAACCACGGTGTCGCCGGAATGCCTGCGGCGTTAAACCGCGTCTTCCACGAATCCTCTTCGTCGGAGGCCATGTCGTTAATCGCATGGTCACCCGCCACCAGCATCAGCGGCATCAGGTGTACGGCGCTGACGCCCTCTTGGCTCATGCTCTCAATCAGTACGTCCACTTCCGGGTAGCTCTCCACCGCGCCAACCCGCGCCGGAAAGCGCTGGGCGGTCATCATATGGTCGAGGCAGGCGTAGGCGGCAAAGGCGTGATGGCTGGCACCGTGGCCCATAAACACCACCTTTTCGTTGGCGTTCAGCGCGGGCATCTGTTGGGCGAGCGCGTCCATCAGGCGCACGTAGTCGTCATGCCTGCTCAGCAGCGGCGTCCCGAGGGTCAGGCGTTTGAACAGCGGGCGCAGGCTCTGCACTTCACGGGCGATTTTTTCGTATTCGTCGCCGTTGATGATGTGCAGCGACTGTACCGCCACATCGTCATAGCCGAGGTCCGCGAGTTTTTGCAGCGCCTCAAGCGGGGTATCGGTTTCAATACCATCGCGGGCTTTCAGCTTGCGGATGATCATCCCCGAGGTAAAAGCGCGGAACAGGTCACGGTCGGGGCAGCTTGCCGCCAGCTCGCGTTCGCAGGCAACAATATTCTTCTCGCAGGTGTCATGGTAGCTGGTACCAAAACTCACCACCAGTAGGGCTTTTTTCATGCTTGATTCCTTTTGTCGGCGGCCAGCCAGCGCGCTAAGCGCTCGGCAAAGGCGGGCTGACTTTCCAGTAGTTCGTCGCCGGACACCAGCGGTGCCGGGCGGGTAATCACGATGCAGGGAAGCCCGGCATCCAGGCACGGCTGCACCTTTTCCTGATAGCCGCCTTCCGCGCCGGAGGCTTTGGTCACCACTACGTCGGCGCGGCAGTGTCGGTAAAACGCGGCGTTAAACTCGGCGCTGAACGGCGCGCAGATAGCAAAAATCTCGCCCACGCCAAAGCCGAGATCCGCGCACTGCTGTACCACGTTCGGCACCGGCAGCACGCGGGCCAGCAGCGTTTTTTCCGGCAGCCCGGCGCGCCATAGCGCCAGGTCTTTGCTGCCGGTGGTCAGCAGCACGCGCTGGCCCAGCGGTTTAATCCGCTCACAGGCTTCATCAATGCTAGCGACGTAGTGCAACAGCGGGTGCGTCAGTTCATCCCGTTGATCCGGGCGCTGGTAGCGGCTCAGCAGCACGCCCGCTTCCGTACAGGCATCCAGCACGTTGCGGCTGACCGCTTCGGCATACGGATGCGACGCATCAATCACCCAGCGCGTGTCATGTTCACGAAGCCAGGCCACCATCTCCGATTTTTCCAGACGACCGCAGCGCACCTGCCCCTGAATATCCCCCGCCAACGCTTCGCCGGTGGGCGTGGCGACCGAGACGGTGTATTGCACGTTTGCCGCATCCAGTAGCTGGCAAATCGCCCGCGCATCACTGGTACCGCCCACCACCAGAACCTCCCCGACACTCATAGCACGTAGCCTCGCGGAGTAATCATCAGCCCGTCCTGGACGTAAGTGGTTTTGTTGCCGACGATGACCAGGCTGGTCATATCCACCGGTTCAAAGTCCATCGCGCCGAGCGTCGTGAGCCATTTTTCCTGCTTTTTACGCCCGGCGGATTTCACCACGCCTACCGGTGTGTCGGCGCTTTTGACGGTGGAAAGCAGTTCAAAGGCGCGCGCCAGATGCCCTTCGCGGCCCCGGCTGCGCGGGTTATAGAAGCAGATAACGAAGTCGGCTTCCCCGGCGGCGATAATGCGTTTTTCAATCACCGGCCACGGCGTCAGCAGGTCGCTCAGGCTGATATGGCAGAAGTCATGCATCAGCGGCGCGCCCAGCAGCGAGGCGGCGGCAATGCTGGCGGTCATCCCCGGGATCAGGCGCACCTCCACGTCGAGCTTCTGTTTACTGACCAGCTCAAGCACCAGCCCCGCCATGCCGTAGATGCCCGCGTCGCCGCTGCTGATTAGCGCCACGTTGTGCCCGGCCTGCGCCAGTTCAATCGCCGCCTGACAGCGTTCAATCTCTTTGCACATCCCGGTTTTGATCACCTGCTTGTCGCCGGTAAAAGCCTTCACCAGATGGGTGTAAGTTTTATAGCCGACAACGATTTCCGCCGCCTGTAGCGCTTCAACGGCCTCCATGGTCATCATCGCCTGCGAACCCGGGCCAATTCCGATTACGCTTAACATCAGTGTGTTACTCCCAAAGTAATGGTGACGCCCTGTTCACGCAGGGTCTCGCCTAATAGATTTCCGTTGCTCATTCGCCACGCTGCCGGACCTGAAACGCTGCCCACGCCGACCGTCTGTTTCACAAACGGCGAGGAGGGAAAACGATGTTCGTGTTCGCGCAGGGCGTCCACGCTGAACACGTCAAATGGCACATCGAGATCGCTTGCGAGCTGAATCAGCCCCAGTTCGTCCTGCTTGAGGACGATGCTGCCAATAGCCTTCAGCGCCAGCGGGTCTATCCCCTGACACGCAAGCTGACGATGCAACAGCTCGCTCAGCAGCGTGCAAGGCGTGCCGCGTCGGCAGCCAATGCCTGCCACAATGCGTCGTGGCACCAGTTTCCAGTGCGGCAACGCCAGTTCAGGCAGCGCAGCGCGCAGGGTGATGCACACCAGCGCATCCAGCTCAGGCAGCGCGTTAAGGTCGCTGACGGTAATAAACCCGCGTCGGTCGCAGCGGCTGATCTCATCGGCGAGCATGTCGTCCCACCACAGCCCCACGCGCTGCTGGCTGACCAGCATCTGGTTAACGGTTTTCACCGCCGCGCGAAAGTCGTGCATCCGCGCGTTAAGCTGGCAGGCCAGCGTATCCAGCGCCGCCACGTCGTTAACGTCGGTGGCGGTGGTGATAACCGGGTCGACGCCGAGAATGTCCGCCAGATGCCGGGCGAGGTTGTTCGCCCCGCCGATATGCCCGGAAAGCAGGCTGATGACGTGCTGACCGCGCTCGTCAATCACCACCACCGCCGGATCATGGAATTTATCTATCAGCAGCGGCGCGAGCGTGCGTACCGCAATCCCGGTCGCACCGATAAAAATCAGCGCCGTATCGCGATGAAACGCCTGCCCGACGCTCGCCGCGAAGCCGCCGTCAAACGGCAGGAATCCCGGTTCCACCAGCCCTTCACGGGTATAACAGGTCATCGGCAGCGCGGCGCTCAGCCGTTTCGCCAACGCCACGCCGCCGGGGGTCAGGCAGAACAGCGCAATGCGCTCAGGCTTTGCGGTATTCATGGCTGAAGTCTGCGGCGTAGAGACGCGAGTAGTGGTATTCCTCGCCGAGAAAATCCCCGACCAGGATCAGCGCGGTTTTACGGATATCGGCGTCGCGGACCTTGTCGGCGATATCCACAAGCGTACCGCGTACGGTCTGGCTCTCGGGCCAGGTGGCTTTGTAAATCACCGCCACCGGCGTAGTCGCCGGGTAGCCACCGTCAATCAACCGCTCGGCAACTTTATTAATGCGCTGCACCGAGAGGTAAATCGCCATCGAGGTGCGATGCCGGGCAAAAGACTCCAGCTGTTCGCGCTCCGGCACCGGGGTGCGCCCTTCCAGGCGGGTGATGATGAGGCTCTGCGACACTTCCGGCACCGTATACTCCACGCCCAGCTCCGCCGCCGCGCCGAGAAACGCGCTCACACCCGGTACCACCTGCCAGTGAATGCCACGACGGGTCAGCTCTTCGCCCTGCTCGCGCACCGAACCGTATAGCGACACGTCGCCGGTTTGCAGGCGTACCACCGTTTTTCCGGCCTTCACGCCCGCTTCCATCAGGTCGAGAATTTGCTCAAGGTGCAGTTCGGCGCTGTCGTGACACTCGGCCTCTGGCGGGCAGTAGCTCAGCAGTTCGGGGTTAATCAGTGAACCGGCGTAAATCACCACCTGCGCCTGTTGTAACAGACGGTAGCCCTTCAGGGTGATCAGGTCGCGGTCGCCGGGGCCTGCGCCGACAAACCAGACACAGCGTGAATCAAAGGCATCACTCATGGATTTCTTCCTTCTGACAGGCAATCACAAAAACGGGGTTGTGCGGTTTGAAGTAGTGACCGCTGCCGAGCGCGGTGAGCGTGGATACGTTCAACTGCTGGCAGTCAATCGCTGTCACGTCCGCCTGCTGGAGGTGCTCAAGGGCGCAATGCAGGTTTTCCTGCAGAATAAAGGTCATCACCAGCCGTCCGCCGGGGCGCAGATGATGCAGCGACCAGTCAATCAGCGCGGTAAGATGGCCGCCGCTGCCGCCCATAAAGATCGCGTCGGCGCGTTCGACGCTGACGTCAGGGGCTTCACCGGCAATAATCGACACGTTACCGCAGGCAAAGCGCTGGCAGTTTTCTGCCAGCAAACGCAGCGCCGCCGGGTTGCGTTCAATCGCCGTGACCGCCAGCGTCGGATGTTGCAGCGCGGCTTCAATCGCCACGCTGCCGGTCCCCGCGCCGATATCAATCAGGTGGCTGGCCCAGTGTAGCTCCAGCTTTGAGAGCGCCAGCGCCCGCACCGCCTCTTTGGTCATCGGCACCTTTTCGCCGCGCAGAAACAGCTCATCTTTCATCGAGGATCACCACCGTGTTCATCTCATAGTCGTTGTGGACTGCGCTCACCGGCAGCCAGTGAATGCACTCATTGTCCTGCGCCAGATTTTCGCCAATCACCATCCAACGATGGCCCTTGCCGCGAGCGACCAGCGCGGCGGCTATCTCTTTGGGCCCGCAACGCGTATCGGTCACCATCGCCACCTTGCGATGCGCGGCGAGCGTGTCGAAGCATACGTCGCGCCCGTGGCTGCTGGTCAGCCACATGTCGTTCATATCGATGCCCGCCCGCGCGCACAGGTACTGCACCGCGCTAACGCCGGGGATCACCCGCACGTTGTCGCGGCCAAAGTGGGCAATCAGCCGCGTGCCGATGCCGTAAAACAGCGGGTCGCCGGAGGCCAGCACTACCACGTTCTGTGCCGCGCGTTGGCTAATCCATGTCAGTACCTGCGCAATATTGGCCCCCAGCGAGCAGCGCTCGCCGGCAAAGTCCGGGAACTGCGCCAAGTGCCGCGTACCGCCGACCAGCGCGTCGGCGCGTGCAACGGCAGCTTGCGCCTGCGGTGTCATCAACTGCACGCCCGCCGGCCCCATCCCCACAACGGTTAACATTGCATGTCCCTCACGATATCGCCGACCGGACGGTTGCTACCGAGGATCTGGTTATCAAACGAGAACATAATGGCGTCGCAGATGGGGGGATTTTGCGTAAAGCGCAGACGCTCCAGCACGCGCTGACAGATACGCCCGGCAAGGTGGTTGTAGAGAGAGTGGAAGCCATAGGCCTCGATATGCTCCATCGCCGCTTCGGTGGTGTCGCACTCGCTCACCTGGGTAAGCAGTTCAAGCGGCGCGCCGAGCAGCGCCAGATGGGCCACCAGCGTTTCCATGCGCCCGTCGGCGATATGGCTGTGGGTGTGGAAAATCCCGGCGGCGATTTTAATCAGCTTGCCGGGGTGGCCAACCAGCACAATCTGGTGGAAGCCAAGGCGCACCGACTCTTCAATCATGTAGCCGACGAAGTTGCTCATGGTGACCACCCCCTGTGGGTCAAGGCCCATCTGTTCGCGCACGAAGCGCTCGCCGTGGTTGCCCGGCACCAGCACCACCCGTTCAAGCCCGGCGGCGCGCTTCATTTCCAGCTCCAGCGCCAGCGAGCGCTTCCAGCTCTCTTCCGACATCGGCGTGACGATGCCGGTGGTGCCGATAATCGAGATCCCGCCCAGAATACCCAGCCGTGAGTTATAGGTTTTCTTCGCCCGCTCTTCGCCTTCCGGGGCAAAAATTTCCACTTCTGCGCCGCGCGCCGGGCCGATCGCCTCACGGACGGCGGTTTCGATGGTATGGCGCGGGGTACGGTTAATCGCCGCGCTGCCGATGGGTAGCCCGATACCTTTGCGGGTGACGGTGCCGACGCCCTCGCCGCCGCGCAGGGTAATCTCGCCGCTGTCGTTGACGGTCACGCGGGCAAAAATCAGCATTCCGTGGGTGGCGTCGATATCATCGCCGCCGTCTTTGCGGATGGCGGCAATACCCTGCAGGCCTTCGACGTGCGGTGATTCGACGTTCAGGTTTAGCGTCACGCCCGACGGCGTGACAATCGACACCTGGTGAATCAGGTGCTGACGCATCACCATCAGCGCGGCGACTTTCGCCGCCGCCGTAGCGCAGGAGCCGGTGGTGTAGCCCTTGCGCAGCGCTTTGCCGTTATGCCATACCGGGGCATCGAAGGCGGATTCGCTCATCGCGCCCCCTGCAGGTGATAGAGAATGGCGTTGACGATCGCCGCCGCGACGTTGCTGCCGCCTTTACGCCCCAGCGCGGCGATGCCCGGCAGGCTGCTTTTACTCAGCGCCTCTTTCGACTCTACCGCGCCGACAAACCCGACCGGCACGCCAATCACCCCGCTGACGTCCAGCTCTGTATGCTCCAGCAGACGGAATAGCGCGGTGGGCGCATTGCCGAAGACGAACACTTTGTCGCCTTCTTCTTTGGCGGCAATATCCACCGCCGCCATCGAGCGGGTAATGCCCTGCGCTTTGGCTTCGCGCACCACGCGCGGGTCGCTGATGTAACAGCGGCACTCGCCGCCGAAGGTCGCCAGCAGATTTTTATTGATGCCGGAGAGCGCCATCGTGGTGTCGGTGTACAGCGTGCACGGGCGGCTGAGCGCCTCGCTCAGCCGGGTTAAGGCATCCGGCGCGAACCACAGAATATCCAGCCACTCAAAGTCGGCGGTGGTGTGGATCACCCGTTTGATAATCGCCTCGTGCAGCGGGCTGGCAAAGCGATACGTCGGGCGTGTGTCGGCGATAATCCCGCTGATTATCTCGAAGCTTTTGCGCTCAATCGCTTGCGGTTGCTGGATATAGTTCATGCCGTTCTCCTCAGGCCGCGCCCACTACCCAGTACCTGACCGCCATAAACAGCAGCAGGGCCAGCGTGGAGGCCACCCACATCAGTCGTATCGTTCGGGAAATGTCATCGATGGCGATAGCGCGTCGGGCATCGCCGATCCACGGCTTCTCCACGCGCTGACCAAAATAGTCGTTTGGGCCGCCGAGCCGCACGCCCAGCGCCCCGGCGACGGCGGCTTCCGCCCACGCGCAGTTCGGGCTACTGTGGTTGTAACGGTCACGCCAGCCGATGCGCAGCGCGCGCGGGCCGTCGTAGCGGCAAAGAAATGCGGCGACGCTAATTAGCAGCCAGCTCAAGCGAGCAGGAATAAAATTGGCGACATCATCGAGGCGGGCGCTGACCATACCGATAGCGCGGTACTTTTCATGTTTGTAGCCCACCATCGAATCGAGGGTGTTGACGGCTTTGTAGGCCATGGCCAGCGGCGCGCCGCCGAGCAGCAGGAAAAACAGCGGCGCGATAATGCCATCAACGGTGTTTTCCGCCACCGTCTCCACGACCGCACGGTTAATCTGCTCCGGCTGGAGCTGTGAGGTATCGCGACCGACAATCCACGAGAGCTTAATTCGGCTTTCGGCCAGATCGTCGGCACGTAGCGGACGCTCGACGTCCTGCGCGGAACGGGCCAGGCAGCGCCCGGCCAGCACGGTGAAAATCATCCATACCTCAACGCCCCAGCCCAACCACGGGTGAATCAACGTCGCCAGATGCAGTACGCCCCAGGCAATGCCGTAGGTCAGCCCGACCACCGCCAGACACATCACGCCGCCGCCGATACGCAGGGCGCGATCGCTGTGACAAGTACGGCGCACGACGCGCTGAACGAAATGAATCAGGTTGCCTATCCAGCGCACGGGATGCGGCCAGCTCTGCGGATCGCCGATAAGAAAGTCGAGCAGCCATGCACAGCACCAGGCAAGGAGCGTCATAGAGCGCTCCTTGCGGCGGCGAACCAGTGATTCAGCATGGCTGGATGCTGGACGAAGTGAACGTGAAGATAGCTGGCAAACGTGTTGCCAAGCTGCCAGCCGCCCTGCCATTGCTGAAGCACGACGCCATCGCGAGTTTTCCGGCACGCCATCGCCGCAGGAAGGCGGGCGGTGAAGTCAGAGTAGTGGAACTCGTGGCCGCGCAGCACTTCGCCGGGCGCGGCGAGCAGCGTTTGCTGCTCGGCCTGCGCTTCACAGTAACCAAAGCGGGTGAGACGTTTGCCCATTTTGCTGTCGCCGGGGAGAATGTTAGCCATGGCGTGCACCTCGCCCTGCGCATCTTCCAGCGTGCTGCCGAGATACATCAGGCCGCCGCATTCGGCGTAAATCGCCACGCCGCGCTCATGCGCCGCCCGCAGCTGGGCCAGCATCGGCGCGTTGGCGGCAAGCGCTCGGGCGTGCAGTTCCGGGTAGCCGCCACCGAGCCAGATCATCTGGCAGTCGGGAAGTACCGCGTCATGCAATGGGCTAAAGCGGATAAGGGTCACGCCCGCGCGTTCCAGCAGTGCGAGGTTATCCGGGTAGTAGAAATTGAACGCTTCATCATCCGCGACCGCGAGGGTTAGTCCCTCGCCGCTGGCCGCCATCGGTGGCAACTCGCCCGGCGGTAACGTGTTCAATACGCTCAGATCCAGCAGACGATCGACATCCAGCGTCCGTTCCAGCGTTGCGGCGAAATCCTGCCATGGCTGGCTATCGATGAGCAATTCTCGGGCGGTGACCAGGCCAAGGTGACGTTCCGGCAGCGATACGCCCTGCGCACACGGCACGTAGCCGAGCACCGGCAGGTCGCAGTAGCGCTCAATGGCGTTTTTCAGCAGTTGGAAGTGGCTATCGCTGTTGACGCGGTTGACGATAACGCCCGCGATATTCAGGCTCGGGTCGAAGTGCTGGAAGCCCATCACCGTGGCGGCAATGGAGGTCGAGACCGCTTTGCCGTCCACCAGCAGGATGACCGGGCAGCCCAGCTGTTTCGCCATCGCCGCGCTGCTGCAATAGTTGGGGTCGGTACCGTAACCATCGTAGAGGCCCATCACGCCTTCAATGACGGCAATATCGGCCTGCTGCATCTGTTCGCCGAACAGCGCGTTGAGCGTAGAAGGGGGGAGCATAAAGCCGTCGAGATTGCGGGACGCGACGCCACACAGCGCGGTGTGCCAGCCGGTGTCGAGATAGTCCGGGCCGACCTTGTAGGGCTGAACGCGCAGGCCACGCTGCTGAAGCAACGTTAGCAAGCCGAGCGTCACCGTGGTTTTACCACAGCCGCTGCCGGTGCCTGCGAGGATAAATGCGTGCTGCCTGGCTGCCATACCCTGACCCTATTCAGGGTGGTTCTCGGGTATAGCCGTGCGCACGCCCAGTCCGAAGACTGTGCGACTCAAAGCAACCCACTTCCCACCGAAGTTGTTGTGAATGGCCAACAGGCAGGTCTTCTGGCTTAGCGTCATCCTCACCCGTCCTTCCCGATCCAGCGATCAGTGGTTTCTACGGGGTCGTCAGCATTACAGCAGCGGGGGCTGCGAGGGATTTACACCCTCTTCCCTGGCACATACTATGCCAAACCTGTTGGTTGCAGATTTATGCCGGCACATCGGCCCGCACAAAATAAAAAGCAGGTTACTCTAGCGCCGCGAAAGAAGGATTTCGTTGCGCTATGACAATACCGGCATATTTATTTACGGTAGTTATATTTCGTTTGGCAAGGCAAGGAAAATCATGAGCGTGGCGCGCTGTCCCGCCTCCGGTGGGGAACTGATTCAGGGCTGGATTCTCGGCAGCGAAAAGCTCGTCTCCTGCCCAATAGACTGGTATAGCACCGTGGAAGTGCGCGAGGGCGTGCCGCTCGTCAATGAGCGACCGCTGGCGCGGGCGATGGTTAATACGCTGCTGGCGCGCTGGGGCTATCCGCCGACGCTGAGCCAGACGCTGCGCATTGAGATTGACTCGACCATTCCCGTGGCGAAAGGGATGGCCAGCAGCACCGCTGATATTGCCGCCACTGCCGTCGCCACCGCGCATCATTTGGGACATTCACTCAGTGAATCTGAACTGGCAACGCTGTGCGTATCGCTGGAGCCGACGGACAGCACCCTGTTTCATGCGCTAACGCTTTTCGATCATCACCACGCACAAACCCAGATTGCCTGCGCCCCCGCCCCCCATTTTGATCTGCTGGTGCTGGAGAACCCGGTTCAGCTTCGCACCGCCGACTATCACCGTCTGCCGCGACGCCCGGCGCTGGAGGCCAACGCCGGGGTGCTGCAACAGGCATGGGATAAGGTACAAACCGCCTGCACGGGCAATAACCCCAGCCAACTCGGCGAAGCGGCGACGCTCAGCGCTATCGCGAGCCAGGCACTGCTGCCGAAGCCGGGTTTTACGGCGCTGCTTTCACTTGTGGAACGGTGTGGCCTCTACGGCCTGACGGTGGCGCACAGCGGCAGCGTGGTCGGGCTGATGCTCGACCGTCGCTATCACGATGTGGATTATCTGCACTGGGCACTGGCACAGCGCGACCTGGCGGCGCACTGGCCGCAGCGGCATCTGCTCGCGTCAGTGAATGGCGGGGTTCAGGCCAGCACCTGACGCAGCGCCGTCAATAGCCGCTGGTTTTCTTCGCGGCTGCGAATCGCCACGCGGAAGTAGCGCCCGTCCAGCCCCGGATAGTTGGCGCAGCTGCGAATCAGAATCTGTTTTTCTAGCAGCGCGTACTGTAGCTCAACTTCCGGGCGTTCGCAGCGCAGGAAAAGGTAGTTCGCCCGCCCCGGATACACCTTCAGCCCCTCAATCTCGCCCAGCGCCCGGTAAAAATGCGCTCCCTCTTCAGCCAGCCAGCAGTGGGTAGCCCGCTGATAGTCGACATCAGTGAGAATGACCTCTGCGGCCAGCGCGGCAAAAGCATTGATTGACCACGGCATCTGCCGCTGACGCAGCCTGGCGACCGCTCGTTCATCGCTGTTCAGCAAATAGCCCAGCCGCAGGCCGGGAATGGCATAGAATTTGGTGAGCGATCGCAGCACCCAAACGTGCGGATACTGCGCCAGCCGTGGGATAAAGCCTGCTTCATCGGGAATAAAATCGAGAAAGGCTTCGTCGAGGACCAGCGCGATTTCCAGCGCGCGACAGCGCTCGGCGATTGCCGCCAGCAGCGCGTCATCCGGCAGCAGGCCGGTCGGGTTATTGGGCGTGCAAAGAAACAGGCAGTCCAGCCCGGCGGTCAGCGCCGGGAGAATACGGTCAGTCAGCTGCCAGTTGTCCTCTTCACGCAGGAAAAAGGTCTCGATGGCGCAATCAACGGTTTCCAGCGCCCGACGATATTCGGCGAACCCGGGCGCAACCACCATCGCCCGGCGCGGACACAGCCCCTGAACGAGGGTAAAGATGGATTCGGTTTCGCCGTTGCCCGCCAGGATCCACGTCGGCGGAACGTTATGGTACGCCGCCAGCGCCTGATGCAGCTGCTGATACTCGACGTCAGGGTAACGTTCGGCGCAGCTAAGCTGGGCGACAATCGCCCGTTTTAAGCTGTCAGGCATCCCCAGCGGGTTGATGTTGGCGCTGAAATCCAGCAGTTGGTCGGCGGAAATCCCCATCAGCGCCGCCGCTTCACGGATATTGCCGCCGTGAGCGCTTCTCAGACGCGACACGCCCGGTTACCCGCGCCGCGCCAGCGTTGCGCCGTCGGCGAAGTAAGCCTTAATGCCGGCGAGGATCGACTCGGCCACTTCCTGCTGGAACTTCGCGGTTTTCAGCTTACGCTCTTCTTCAACGTTACTGATAAACGCCGTTTCGACGAGGATAGACGGAATATCCGGCGCTTTCAGCACCGCAAACCCGGCCTGCTCGACCTGATTTTTATGCAGGTTGTTAATCTGCCCCATCTTCTTGAGCACCGCTTTCCCAAATTTCAGGCTGTCGGCGATGGTCAGCGATTGCACCATATCGAACATGGTGTGGTCGACGTAGCGGTCGCCACTTTTGCTGACGCCACCGATCAAGTCCGAGGCGTTCTGAGTCTGCGCGAGGTATTTCGCCGCCGTACTGGTGGCTCCTTTGGTGGAAAGCGCAAACACCGATGAGCCGCTCGGCTGACGGCTGGTAAAGGCATCCGCGTGAATAGAAACAAACAGGTCGGCGCGCTGTTTCTGGGCTTTGGCCACCCGCACCTTCAGCGGAATAAAGATATCTTCGTTGCGCGTCATGTAGGCCTTCATGTTGCCTTCTTTCTCAATCAGCGCGCGCAGGCGGCGGGCAATTTGCAGCACCACGTCTTTTTCCCGCGTCTTGTACAGCCCCACCGCGCCGGAGTCTTCGCCGCCGTGTCCGGGGTCAAGCATAATGACAATTGGCCGATCGCGACCGGCTTTCCCCGGCTGCGGCCCGCTCTGCGCCGGCGGCACCTGCTTTTCGAGACCGTCTTTGTTGTACTCTTCCAGCAGCGCCAGCAGCGGGTCCTGCACATCGTTCGCGTTAGCGGGGTAGAGATCCATCACCAGACGTTCTTTAAAGTTGGCAACCGGCGCCAGGGCAAACAGCTGCGGTTTGACGTCCTGCTTCAGCTCAAACACCATGCGCACGGTCTGCGGGTCGAACTGGCCGACACGCGCGGATTTAATAAACGGATCGTCACCGCGAATCTGCGCCGCCATCCCTTTCAGCACCGAGTTGAGGTTCACCCCTTCAAGATCAACCACCAGGCGGTCGGGATTGCTCAACGCAAACTGCCGATACTTGAGCACGCGGTTGGACTCCACCGTAACGCGCGTGTAGCTGGACGCAGGCCAGATGCGGACGGCCACCACCTGACTGACGGCAGCGAAACCAACCTGACTGACACTTAGCAACCACATGGCGCCCGCCCCTTTTAACAGGCGACGACGACTCAAAGACTGACTTCCTGACATGCTCTATCCCAGGCAAAAAAAGACGATTTCAAATTAAGCAAAATATGATTGACCGAAAACTTTAACCAAAGGCGAATAAACTGTCATCTATAAAAGGGTAAACATTCGTTGGTTAAGCGAAATTTAGCGGAGATTTTTCCCATGTTTAGGCAAATTCCGGCTTGCGTTTAGCGCAAAAACAGAATAAAAATACAATTATTACGAATAATCATGCATTGAGGGTTGTGCCGTGGTGAAGGAACGTAGAACCGAACTGGTCGAGGGGTTTCGTCATTCAGTCCCCTATATTAACGCTCATCGGGGCAAGACGTTTGTCATCATGCTTGGCGGCGAAGCCATTGAGCATGAGAACTTTTCAAGCATTGTCAATGATATAGGGCTGCTGCATAGTCTGGGCATCCGCCTGGTGCTGGTCTACGGCGCGCGTCCGCAAATCGACGCCAATCTGGCCGAACATCAACATCAGCCAACCTATCATAAACACATTCGTGTCACCGATAGCAAAACCCTTGAACTGGTTAAACAGGCGGCGGGCCAGCTGCAGTTGGATATCACCGCGCGTCTGTCGATGAGCCTGAACAATACGCCGCTTCAGGGCGCACACATCAATGTGGTCAGCGGTAACTTTATCATCGCCCAGCCGCTGGGCGTGGATGACGGTATCGACTACTGCCACAGCGGGCGCATTCGTCGTATTGATGAAGAGGCGATCCACCGCCAGCTCGACAGCGGCGCTATTGTGCTGATGGGGCCGGTTGCCGTCTCCGTTACCGGCGAAAGTTTTAACCTGACTTCAGAAGAAATTGCCACTCAGTTGGCGATTAAGCTGAAGGCCGAGAAGATGATTGGCTTCTGCTCGTCGCAGGGCGTTTACAACGAGGCCGGTGAAATCGTTCCTGAACTGTTCCCTAACGAAGCGCAGGCGCGCATCGAAGAGCTGGAGCAGGAAGGCGACTACCTTTCCGGTACCGCTCGCTTCCTGCGCGGCGCGGTGAAAGCCTGCCGCAGCGGCGTGCGTCGCAGCCACCTAATCAGCTATCAGGAAGACGGCGCGCTGTTGCAGGAATTGTTCTCACGCGACGGTATTGGTACGCAAATCGTGATGGAGAGCGCCGAGCAGATCCGCCGCGCCACCATTAACGATATTGGCGGTATTCTCGACCTGATTGCGCCGCTGGAGCAGCAGGGGATTCTGGTGCGTCGCTCACGCGAGCAGCTGGAGATGGAGATCGACAAGTTCACGATTATTCAACGTGATAACACCACCATCGCCTGTGCCGCGCTTTATCCGTTCCCGGAAGAGAAAATTGGCGAAATGGCCTGCGTGGCGGTGCATCCGGACTATCGCAGCTCTTCGCGCGGCGAAGTGCTCCTTGAGCGCATTACCGCGCAGGCGAAGCAAATGGGGCTGAATCATCTGTTTGTGCTGACCACCCGCAGTATTCACTGGTTCCAGGAACGTGGGTTTAAGCCGGTTGATGTCGAGCTGCTGCCGGAGAGTAAAAAGCAGCTTTATAACTATCAGCGTCGTTCGAAGGTGCTGATGGCGGATTTGGTCTAGGTCCCCTCGCCCCTTTGGGGAGAGGGTTAGGGTGAGGGGAATGCCTGCACGGAGCCCCCAACCCTCACCCTTTGAAGAAAGAGGGAGCACATTGTGCCCCCTTTACGCACTATGCCATCTCCGCAAATATCGCCGACAGCCCGCTGCGCCGTTCAATACGTGTGGCAATCGCCGCGGCCAGCAGATTTTCATCGGCATACATCGACAGACGTGACTTCGCGCGAGTAATCGCGGTGTAGACCAGCTCGCGGCTGACCACCGGCACCAGCTGCGTCGGCAGTACCAGCGCGGCGTGAGTAAACTCGGAACCCTGCGATTTATGCACCGTCATCGCCCATGCGGTATCGTGATCCGGCAGGCGGCTTGGCTGCACCGATTTGATCGTCCCGTCCGGCATCGGGAACCAGACGCGCATCCCCTGCCCACGATCTAACGCCACGCCGATATCACCGTTAAACAGCCCCAGCGCGCTGTCGTTACGGCTAATCATCACCGGACGACCTTCGTACCAGCGCGAGTGGCGCTGCGGCTGAATCAGACGATGACGCGCCAACAGCTGTTCGAACTGCGTATTCAGCCCGCCGACGCCCCACGGCCCTTCCCGCAGCGCGCACAACAGTTGATATTCACCGAACGCCGCCAGCACCTCTGCAGGCTCGGCCTGCGCGCGTAAAAGCTGTAAATAATGACTATAGCCCATCCGCGCATCGTCGAGCATGGCGGCATAATCGTCCGTTGTGCGCAGCGGTTTGAGTTCGATATCGTTAAAGCCGCGGGCGAAGATCTCGCCAACGGCCTGTTTATCGCCCCGGTTTACCGCTCCCGCCAGTTGCCCAATCCCCGAGTCGCTGCCAAAACGGTAGCTGGTACGCAGCAGGCAGAGGCTGTCGCGCAGCGCCCCCGCCGTTTGCCCTTTACCCGCCGGGAGATCGCTCCCTACCAGGCGGCTTAACTGGGCCGCGCGTTCAGGCGTATAGCCAGCGTTCACCCAGCTACAGATATCCCCCAGTACCGCGCCCGCCTCGACCGACGCCAGCTGATCGCGGTCACCGAGGAAAATGACTCGCCCGTGCGGCGGCAGCGCGTCAATCAGCCGTGCCATCATCGGCAGGTCGATCATTGAAGCCTCGTCGACCACCAGCACATCAAGGTGCAGCGGGTTACCCGCGTGGTAGCGCATCTTCTGGCTGCCGGGTTGCGCCCCCAGTAGGCGGTGCAGCGTGCTGGCCTCGTTCGGCAGCATCGCTTTATGCGCGTCGCTTAGCGTCAGTTTACGCAGCGCTGCGCCCAAAGATTCGGTAAGGCGCGCGGCCGCTTTCCCCGTCGGGGCCGCCAGACGAATACGAAGTTTTTCAGCATTCGCCATCTGTACCAGCGCCGCCAACAGTTTGGCGACGGTGGTGGTTTTCCCGGTGCCTGGGCCGCCGGAGATCACCGAAATACGCCGCGTCAGCGCAACGGCTGCGGCCACTTTCTGCCAGTCGACGTTGTCACTGGCGGGGAACAGCGCGTTTAGCGTCTGCTGGAGCTGTGCTTCGTCCACCGCCAGCGGTGCCTGGGTGTCGCTAAAGAAACGCGCCACCGTCAGCTCGTTATGCCACATTCGGTTGAGGTACAGCCGGTCACGGCTCAGTATCAGCGGCGACGGGCGTTCACCGGCACTCACGGCCTTAGAAGCCAGCAACAACGCAGCCCAGTCTTCTGGCGCGTCGGCATCGGTGAACAGTTGCTGCCAGAATTCACGCGCGCGCCCTTTCGCCTGCATCGTCGCACTCAGGTGCGACAGAGGCAGGCACACGTGCCCTTCGCCGGTATCGCGGCTGAGCATCGCCGCCGCCAGCATCACCGCCGGGTGCTCGTCGTGCGCGACCATCAGCGCAAACTGTACGTCCAGCGGGCGCAGCAGGCGCTGCTCAATGGCATCCAGCAAACGTTGTTCGAGACTCATGCGTCCATCTCCTCGCCTTCTCCGGCAAACAGTGCATCCATGGCCGCAATGAGCGCGGGGTCTGGCCGGGTAGTGAATATCCCTTGCTGCCCCGCGTCGCGGTCAACGCCGCGCAGGAACAGGTAAATCACGCCGCCGAAGTGGCGTTGATAGTCATAATCGGCAATGCGATGGCGCAGATAGCGGTGTAGCGCCAGGCTATAGAGCTGATACTGCAAGTCATAGCGGTGCGACTGCATCGCTTCGGCCATCGCCTGTTGGGTGTAGGCCTCGCCGCCCTCCCCCAGCCAGTTGGACTTGTAGTCCAGCAGGTAGTAGCGCCCGTCGTGGCGGAAAACAAGGTCGATAAAGCCTTTCAGCATACCGCGTACCTGGCGGAAATCGAGCGTAGGGCAGCCTGCCGAAAGCGGATCGTAGCGGCGGGTTAAGGCATCCAGCGCCAGCGGGTCGAGCGGCCGGTTAATAGGCAGATAAAACTCCATTTCCACCTGTTTTTGCTGTGCGCTCAACTGATTAAGCGCAATACCGGTTTCCGCCAGCGGCGCCGCCAGCACCTGGGAAATCCAGGCGGTCAGCACCGGCTCCCACTCTTCGCCAAAGCCGTTGCTTTGCAGCTTTTCCAGCATCCACTCGGATGAAACCGGCTGGGTAAAGTCGAGGTCTTCAAACAGGCTGTGCAGGAAGGTACCCGGCGATGCGCCACGCGGAAAGTTGTGCGGCGTCAGGGTTAGCTCCGGCAGCGTTTCCGCCGCGCCGACGGCGTCGATATCCAGGCGCGGCAGTAGATCCTGCGCCACGCTGTGGCCGCGTTGTTGCAGGCCGGAGTAGCTGGTGACCCGCCAGTCGTCCACGATGCGACGCAGCACCTGACGCGCCGCCAGTTCAGGCATTTGTGCCTGAGTGGCCTGCCAACGCGCGTCGTCGGGCGATGTCGCCAGCGTCAGCGCAATGTGCTCATTGCAGAGCGCACGCAGACAGGCTTCCAGACCCGCGGCGTCGAGTACCTCGCCTTTCTGCATCAGCCTTCCCGGCGCGCTGTGATGGAGTTCGGTATCGGTGGGTTTGTCGCTGCGCCGTGCGGTGAGCGGTGCCAGCCCCAGACTACAGTGCCACACGGCGCGGGTTAGGGCGACGTACAGCAGGCGCAGATCTTCCGCCAGACGCTCGGCTTCGGCCAGCTCCAGGCTTTCATCGCTTTCGTGAAGATCCAGCACCGCCGCGAAGGATTCCCGATCGTGATAGAACGCCTGCTTCTCTCTACGGAAACGGGCGATAAACGGCAGCCAGACCAGCGGATATTCCAGCCCTTTCGACTTGTGAATAGTGACTATCTGCACCAGGTGTTTGTCGCTCTCCAGACGCATTTGCTGGCTGGAAGCGTTGGTATCCGGCTCGGCGATTTGCTGGTTCAGCCAGCGTACCAGCGCGTGCTCGCTCTCCAGCCCGGTGGCCGCTTCTTGTAGCAGCTCGCTAAGGTGCAGAATATCGGTTAAGCGCCGCTCGCCGCCGTGCGTGGCGAGCAGGTTTTCCGCGAGGGAACGTGCGTTCATCAGGGCACGAATCATCGGCATCACACCGCGGCGTTGCCAGATAAGCCGGTAATCGCTGAACTCTTCCACCAGCGCATCCCAGGCGTGTTCATCCTGATTCAGCCGTTCAATGTCCCGCGCGTTCAGGC
This sequence comes from Kluyvera georgiana ATCC 51603, assembly GCF_001654985.1. Taxonomy (GTDB): domain Bacteria; phylum Pseudomonadota; class Gammaproteobacteria; order Enterobacterales; family Enterobacteriaceae; genus Kluyvera; species Kluyvera georgiana. The sequence goes on along the minus strand of NZ_LXEU01000024.1, from coordinate 247 downwards.
CAAACATCGCCGTCGCCAGCGCGCTGCGCAGGGTATTTTCCCGCTCCGGCGTCAGCACCGCCTGTAGCAGCCACAGCAATTCCTGCGCTTCCGGGGTTTCGAATACGCTGTCGCGGTTGGAAAGATAAACCGACGGAATAGCCAGCGCATTCAGCGCATCGCGAATCAACGAGGCTTCCTGGCGGTTACGCACCAGCACGGTAATGTCTGATGCCTGCACCGGACGCGCGCTGCCGCCGCGCCACAG
>NZ_LXEU01000023.1 GCF_001654985.1 Kluyvera georgiana ATCC 51603 | reverse complement strand
CACAGCAGCGCCGTGCCGCGTTGGCCGCCGGTGAGCCAGTCGCGAATCTGCGCCGCGCACTGCTGGGCCATAAAGTTCTGATAGTCGCCTGCGCTAACGCCCTCACCGGGCATCAGCCAGAGGTTCATTGCCGGCTGATTTTCGCCATCGACCTCAAAACGCAGTGAGGCATTTTTCTCGGCGGATTTGACCGGCAGGAACGGAATATCGCGGAACATAAAAGGGTTATCGACCAGCCCAAACAGGCGGTTGACGCTAGCCACCATGCCCGGTGCGGAACGCCAGTTAGTGTCGAGCGTGTAGTGCGCCGCCACATCGCCGCGCGCGCGCATGTAGGTAAAGATATCGGCGCCACGGAAGGCGTAGATCGCCTGCTTCGGGTCGCCAATCAGCAGCAACGCGGTCTCCGGCTGTTGCCGCCAGATGCGGCGGAAAATGCGATATTGCTGCGGGTCGGTATCCTGGAATTCATCGATCATCGCCACCGGAAAACGCTGACGAATGGCGGCGGCTAACGCATCGCCGCTTTCGCTCTCCAGCGCTTCATCGAGGCGGCTTAGCATATCGTCAAAGCCCAACTCGCCGCGGCGGCGCTTCTCGCGGGCTACCGCCTCACGAATCTCTTTCATCGCCTGGGCAATCACCAGATCGTTGAGCGTGAGCGGTGAGTCCAGTAGACGCTCAATGGCGCTGAACAGCGGGTGCGTGGGCACCTCTCCGCCCGCTTTGGTGCGTTCAGCCAGGAACGACTGGCTGAATTTTTCCAGCGCATCGGGGAACTGGTAGTTTTTGCTCTCCTCCTGCGCCCAGGCGCTGATCTTGTCGATCCACTTGCCCTGGTTGCCGCGGTTGAATTTGCGGCGATCGATACCCGAGTTTTCCAGCAGCGGTTCAAGATCGCCGACCGCAGCCAGCCACTGCTGTTTGATGTCGCCAATCTGCGCGAGGATCTGCTGATGGCGTGATTCCAGCGTCTCGGCGCTGAGCGGTATTTTTAGCTGCGGCGCTTCACCTTGCAGATAGCGGTCGATCGATTTCAGCAGGTCCTGCGGCCCTTTCCAGGACTCAACGATCACCTGCGCGATTTCGCGGTTCAGCGGGTAGCAGTGGCGGCGCCAGAAATCGGCGCAGGCCTGATAACGCAGCTGAGATTCGTCTTCAATCAGCTGCTGTTCGAACAGCATCCCCGACTCAAACGCGTTGAGGCTAAGCATGCGCTGGCAGAAACCGTGGATGGTAAACACCGCGGCATCGTCCATCTGGCGTTCGGCCAGCAGCAGGACGTTTGCTGCCTGTTGAGGATCGTCGATTTCCGCCAGCAGGCTGGCATAGAGCGGGTTGTCGGTGGCGTTACGCAGACAGGCGACGCGCAGTTCATGAATGTTGCTGCGAATACGCCCGCGCAGTTCTTCGGTTGCCGCCTCGGTGAAGGTCACCACCAGCAGCTCTTCGACGTTGACCGGCCGGGGAAAGGCGGCCTCGCCGCCGAGCCCCAGCAGAAGACGCAGGTAGAGTGCGGCGATGGTGAAGGTTTTTCCGGTGCCCGCTGAGGCTTCAATCAGGCGCTCACCGTAGAGGGGCAAACGCAGGGGATTAAGGGACTCAGCAGTTACGGTCATTCGTTCTCTCGTCTTATCGGTAAGGTTTGCTGCAACGCGCTAATGCTCTCCCATACCTTCCACCCTTCGGGGTGCGCATAGTCCGTCTTACCATTCTGGCTTCCGGAAACCTGCGACAGCACCGTCATACCCTGTGGCGCAACGACGGTCTGGTGGAAGAAATCAGCCAGCTTCTGCGGCGTTAACAGCTTAATCTGGGCCACTACTTTAGCACGTGAATCAAAGGCCATATTACCGCGATCGAAATCTTTGCTCAGCTGTGAGGCTTCATCCCCCAGCGTTTGCGGCGCTTGCAGCATGTCGGCGATCACCGCCTGCTGAAGCTGCGCGAACTCTTCCGGCTTCATCCCCCGCAGCTTTTGCTCGGCGGTCGGGAAGAAGGCTTTGAAACGTTGCCACAGGAACGCCGGCTGTTTGTCATTGCTTTGCAGCAGGAAGCCCATGCCCCACTGACGGCCAATGTTCATCGAAAAGGCAAACACGGCGTAGCCAAGCTGTTCTTCAGTACGCAGCTGATTGTAGAACCATGGCTGAACGATCTGCGCCAGCATGGCGCTTGCCGCCGAGCTGGAGAACTCATCCACGTTCGGCGGGACAAACACCGCCGCCAGCGCCGAGTCGGTGCTGTTGCCCGCTTTTTCGAAAATGGCGTTCTGCTGTTTTTCCACCAGCACATCTTTGTTACGGCACCATTCGTTACCGTTCGCACCAAGCTGCGACTGGATACTGCGCGCCAGCGTCGTGGACTGCTCGGCGCTGAGGTTGCCAATCACCATAAACTCCGGACGTCCGCCAGTTTTCAGCTGGTCGCGGTAGGCCATCACCTCTTTCAGCGTGATCGACGGCAGCAGCGCCTTGCGATCTTCGCGCTGGAAATAGGGCACCTGCGACACCATCTGCACCGGCATAATCGCCTGTTCGTAGGCTTTGCCTTTATCCGCCGAGTCCATCATTTGCTTGTACCAGGATTTTGCCTGTTCAAGCTGATCTTCGGTTGGCGTATAGCTGAAGTAACCTTCTAACAGCGCACTAAACAGCTGCGGCAGACGCTGGGTGTAACCGTTGGCGTTAAGCATCAGGCCGTTGTTAGCGCCGGTCGAGAAGCTGATGCCGCCGACGGCGGCCTGGTTGCTGAGCTGGTCGAGCGCAATGCCCGCCAGATAATCGTTGAGGGCAAACATCACCTGGTTTTTGGCGCTGTCCATCGCCTGCGGGTTACGCAGGATCATGGTGATATCGGCTTTCGGCTCGGCGGCAAAGTAGCGGCTCGGCATATAGACCAGCCGCAGATTTGGTTCGTCGATAATCAGCTCCGGATGCGCGTAGCTTTTTTCGTTCTTGATCCGCGTGAAATCATCAGGAATGTACGGGTTCAGCTGCGGCAGAGTCAGCGTGATGTCGTCGGCCGCTTTCTGCCACTTCGCGAAAGTATCCGCGCTGATTTTATCGACCTGATACGGCGCATCAACAAAGTAGGCCACCTTGTTATGCGGCTCTTTCGGGCTGATGTACCAGATACGCGCATTCTGCGGCGTCATCATCGCCAGGCGATCTTTTATCGCCTGCGCATCGTAACGATCGGCAATGTTCACCGCATCGAGCGTGTGTTCGACCGGCACGCGAATCATGGTGTCCGCCAGCCATTCGACGTAGTCCATATCGCGGTTAATCGACGGATAGCGGAAGTCGAGGTCCAGCACGTGGGCCAGTTCATCAAAGTAGCTTTTGTCGACGCCCTTCTGGCGCAGCATGTCGAGGTAGCTAAAGATAGCTGCCACCACCTGGTCACGATTGGCGAGGCCCTTGTCGGTTAAGGTGGCGGAGATTGCCAGCACGCCGCTGTTCCCATTAACGACCGGGTCGGAATCGGCGCGAATGCCTTCCACCAGCCCCTGCTTTTGCAGCCAGTCTGACAGCGTACCCGGCGTGCGGTTACCGATGAGGTAGGTAATCAGCTCGTCGGTTTTGCTGCGGAACTGCGCCGAGTTGTTATCAATGCGGAACTCCACGCGCAGTACTTTACGCGGCAGCGCGGGAACATAGTGGATAACAATGCCCTTTTGCGCGTCGGTGACTACCGGAACGGTAATTTCCGGACGTTCAATCGATTTATTCGGCACGCGACCATAGGTTTGCGCGGCAATGTGTGCCAACTCAGGCAGCGGCTTGTTACTGTAAATCACCGCCTTCATCAGGTTAGCGGAGTAGTATTTGTTGCGGAAGGCCAGCAGCGATTCATACACCGGGCTGTTCGGCTTGTCGCTCAGCGTTTCGAGGTTGCCGCCGGAGAAGCGCGCGCCGGGGTGCGCCGGGTTGATGGTTTCAGCGCTAACCTGCGCCATACGCATACCGTCACGGCTGCGCGCCATGGTCAGTTCTGCGTTCACCGCGTTACGTTCGCGGTCGGCGTATTTTTTATCCAGCAGCGGTTCAGCAATGGCATCCGCCAGACGGTCAACGGCCCCCTGCAAGGCATCGTTTTCGACTTCAAGGTAGAAGGCGGTGCGATACGGCGCGGTGCTGGCATTGTGGCTGCCGTCGTGCAGCTTGAGGAATTCCGAGAGACTATCGGGCTGCGGGTAGTGCTTCGAGCCCATCAACGTCATATGTTCAAGGAAGTGCGCAAGGCCCGGATGCGAATCAGGATCTTCCAGCGAACCAACCGGTACCACCAGCGCCGACAGTGATTTCACCGCCTGCGGATCGGATACCAACAGCACGACCATCTTGTTATCCAGCGTAATCGCCTGATACTGACGGGTATCTTTTTCGCTTTTACGGATGGTTTCCTGAATCGGTTGCCATCCGGTGTCTGCCTGACCTACGGTCGCCCAAAAGGCGGTGACAAAAACTACAATACTCAACCAGATACTGCGGGGCATTCACGGACCTCACCATTAACAAATACTGCTGAATCTTAATGCTTGTGCGGGCAACTCCCGGCCAGACAAATGGGTCTGACGGCGGCCACTCATCGGTCCGTGACGCGTTGCGCATAGTAAATGAACAACTCAGATTGCGCAATTTTCATACAGCAACTATGCCTGGTGAAAACGAAATAGCGGCAGCAGATACGGCGTCGTTTGTTCGATAATCGCCTCATACTGCGCGGGTTCCAGGGTACGCCACAAGCGCTGATACCAGACATCGGCCCCTTCGCCGCTCACCACCATATTGCCTTCATACACCTGCATAAACTTGCTGCGTGCTTTTTGCTGCGTTTCCTCGTCCCTTAAGATGGCATCATTTTGGGCATCGTAACAGGCTTTTATCCACGCACCTCCGCTTTCTGGTAAGAACAGCAGCGGTTGGCGCATGCCCTCGCGGTATCCGGCGACCAGTTGTGACAGATACGCTTTCGCTTCATTCGCCGCCAGCGGGGGGAATAACCACTCGCCCTCTTTGCGCAGCAACAGTCGGCTTTCGCCGCAGCCGCCGCTAGCACAGTAGACAAGGTGTTCCAGCCAAAGTTGCATTCCTTGTGCCACGCTAAGCAAAGATGGCCGCCAGCGCAACAGCCCATTATCCTGAACCTGCGGTAACCATCCGGTTATGTTAACCCCGTCGCAATCAAGGTCTATTTCGAGACTCTTTCCTTCCCGACGATATTCGATAACCCGGCTCGCCAGCGCGGTCATCTCCTGCCGCTGTGCTTCCCAGGCAATTTCGCCAAACGGCCCGTAGGGCAGTTCTCCCGCCGCACGATATCGGCGATACATCGCTTCCGGCGTCTGCTCTTCAATCAGGGTATTGAGCAACTGTTGGTTAAGCTGGTAGCGGGTCAGCCCCTCAAGGGTAAACGGCTCGGTGTCGGGAATGTCGCTCTCTTCGCTACGGAAATTGACCTGTAGGCGCATCTGAAAGAAGGCGCGAACCGGATGACGCCAGAAGCGCTGAAGCTGCTCCAGCGGCAGCGTTGTCAGTTCAACCGGCTCCAGCGGCTGAATAAATTCGCCGTGCGCTTCCCCCTGACGGCTGGCCGCCGCCAGCCATTCCTGAGCATAGCTTTGGCGCTCATCATGCTGATAATTCTCCGCGTCGAACGGCATGCGGCTATGCAGGTGCATGATGTGGTTCTTCACCCGTCGCTCGCTTTCATCGCAGTTCAGCGCCTCATCACCTTCCAGGCAGTGGCTCTGGCCGATATAGTCCAGCAGTTCCTGCACCAACACCGATGGATAGCGCTCGCTGTTATCCTGAATAGAGCGACCGATGTAGCTGATATAGAGCGATTTTTCCGCCGACATCATTGCCTCGAGGAACAGGTAGCGGTCATCGTCGCGACGGCTACGATCGCCGCGTAGCGGCTTCTGGCTCATCAGGTCAAAGCCCAGCGGCGCCAGCGCGCGCGGGTAGATACCATCGTTCATGCCCAGCAGACACACCACTTTGAACGGAATGGATCGCATCGGCATCAGGGTACATATGTTGATAGGACCCGCCAGGAAGCGCTGGCTGATACGCTCCTGGTCCAGACGCTGAGCCAGCTCATCGCGCAGCAGCACCAGCGGTACTTCACCGACGTATTGCGACTGCACACCCTGAGCAATAATCCCCTGCCACTGCTGCTCAATCAGCGTTAACGCCGCTTCGGTATCCTGATCCGGCAGGAAGAAGTCGTTAAGCATTTCGCGGCACACCGGTAGCCACTCTTCGAGTGAACGCCCTTGCGTCAGCACCCGTCGCCAGCGGTTAAGCTGCATGAGCAGCGAAGCCAAATGCCCCACCAGCTCGGCGATAAGCCCGCTGGATTCATCATAGGGCAGCACGTCCTGCCACTCGCCCTCGCGGCTTTCCATGGCGTAACCCAGCAGCATGCGCGTCAAACCAAAGCGCCAGGTGTGCTGCCCGGTGGCCGGGAGATCGAGTTCGCGCACGTTGTCGTCGTCCATCCCCCACCGCACGCCGGATTCGCTGACCCATTGGCGCAGATGCTGCAAACCGGCTTCATCAATGTTGAACCGTGCGGCCAGTACCGGCACGTCGAGCAGCGCCAGCACGTCTTCGCTGGTAAAGCGGCTGTCCGGTAGGGAAAGCAGCGTAATAAAGGCCTGCATTGCAGGATGTGCCTGACGGGCGCGGCGGTCGGAAATGGCGTAAGGCAGATAGCGCTCGCCGGTGGCGCTGCCAAATACGGCCTGGATAAACGGGCTGTAGCTGTCGATGTCCGCCACCATCACGATGATATCGCGCGGCGTCAGCGTCGGGTCGGCCTCCAGCATCGCCAGCAGGCGGTCGTGCAGCACTTCCACCTCGCGCTGCGGGCTGTGGCAGACGTGGACGGTCAGGCTGCGGTCATCGTGGGCCAGCGTGCGTTTGTTGCCGCTCCAGGCAAACTCTTCGACGGTGCGCCCGGCCACGGCGCTGTTTTTTAACTCCAGCACGTCGTATTGAAGGTTGTGTAGCAGGTTATCCGGCTCGATATCAACGAACGCATCCAGCTCCTGATAGCGCTCCAGCCCCGCCAGGAGGTAGATATAGTCGCGCCCCAGTTTGCCCCAGGAGGCCAGCATCGGGTTACCAACGTCCTGTTCGCCGTTATCGTTAAACAGCCCCGGCGCGCTGCTGGCGTCCTGGAACAACGGCAGCTCACGCTGCTCACGATAGTGTCGGCGCTGGCGCGCCATCAGCCGGGCGAGGAACGCCGGATCTTTAATGTCACCCCAGTAATAGCGGCACGGGTTGGTGAACAGCACGTAGATATCTACATGTTTGCCCAGCGCCTGCAGCGCGTGCAGATACACCGGCGGCAGCGCAGAGATGCCGCAGATAAACACCCGCGACGGCAGCCCGTCAGGTTTCTCGCTGCTGTTTTCCAGCGTGTCGATAAAGCGTTGGTAGAGATTGGCGCGGTGCCACTGCGGCTGCCCCAGCGCTGCAGTGTGCTCCACCAGCGCTTTCCATAGCGGAGCCTGCCACTGCTGCGCCTCACCGACGTCATCCACTAATTCTCCGGCTTCCCACTTCGTGAGCCACTGCGGGCGATAGACCAGATACTGGTCATACAGGTCGGCCACGCGTGAGGCCAGTTGGAACAGCTTGCGTTTATCGGCATCGTCAGTCAGATAGTGGCGCAGGGGCGTAAAAGCCTCGTTGTCCAGCATGCCCGGCAACAGCGTCATCAGCCTCCAGCTCATGCTTTGCTTATTAAAGGCGCTCTCGCCGGGAATCTCGGGCAAAACGCGGGTAAACATGTCCCAGATAAAGCTCGCGGGCAGCGGGAAATCGATGTTAGCGGCGATACCAAATCGCTGGGAGAGCGTCATCTGTAGCCATTGCGCCATCCCGGTACTCTGCACGAGGATCATTTCAGGCTCGAAGGGGTCAGCCAGCCGGTCCTGCTCAACGATAAATTCCATTAACGCTTCCAGCACGTCCAGACGGTTGGAGTGGTAGACCCTTAACATATTCGCTCCTGACTACTGACTGACAGGGCAATGCAGACGCGTTAAACGCCCTTGCCTGCCCATGGGGGTGGTAATAGTAGCATTGATGCTGACACAACGTTGTGACGATGTCTGTACCCGCTGGCTGTTCCAGCCTTCCGGCAGCGGCGCGGCCAGTTGCTGCGTTTGATCCCATGCATAGCGCCACATCTGACGATACTGATTAAGCTGAGCGTTACCGGCGGCCAACGCGCGGTAGTATCCGCCCAGCGCCGTCACCACCATCACCATTAACAACATGGCCAGCATCACCTCCGGCAGGCTAAAACCGCGTGATTTCAGGGTGTCTGGCATAATAGCGCCTCTTTCAGGGGACAAAAATCACTCCAGCCATGGGCTGAGAACTGAAGGCTACCGGCGGCCCAACGCCCGGATTGCCACAGCGAGAAACCGTCGCTTTGTGCTATCAGCAATAACCTGCCGTCGGTCAATAAGCGCAGACAAACGCGGGTATCTGCGGTATAGGTCATACACTGGGCTTCGGCTTCAGTTCCCCATGGCTGGTGTATCCCCCACTGCAACGCCGAATGCGCCTGCGTCGTGCGCTGTATCGCCAGGCTTTCATCGTTCACCATTGCCAGCCGCTGGCGCTGCGCCTGATTCAGCCCTTGTAGCATCAGGCTGCCGAGCACCAGCAGCATCAGCACCATGGCCAGCGACGAAACGCCGCGCTCGGCGTTCACTGATTATATCCCGTCACGCCATATTGCGCGGTGACCATGCTGCCATGTGCGCCGCTGGCCGACAGCACAATGGTCAGCTCCGGCGGGAAACCGCTCAGCAAACGGCGTACTACCTGAAAATGCGTTACCGTGAGCGCCGCGGGATCGGTCATTTTGTCCCACCCTTTTCCCTCGCAGCTGGTCGCACCGCGTAGCGTTTCCAGCACGCCGGACTGCAGCCGAAAGCCAATGCTGTCAGCCTCGTCGGCGGGCGACGTTTGCCAGAGACCATTGCTGTCGCCATCCCAGTGGGCGATCACGCACTGCCCTTGCTGTGCAATCTGCAGCGCCTCGCCGCCACAGTCGTCATCCCCGCAGTACCCTGCACGCTGCAAATGCTTCGCGACCGTGAACAACCGCTGCCAGAGTTCCTCTTCCAGCGTCTGCTGCTGCGTTTGCGCCAGTACGCCCCGCTGGAGCGCGGGGAGAAAGCGTGACGCGCCAAGCAGCAATACGCTGCTGATGGCCATAGAGATAATCACTTCCAGCAATGAGAAACCTCGCATCAGCATGTGGCCCCCTCACACAGGCGAATTCGCCCCCAGCTGGAGATGACAACCGTCCAGCTCCCCGCCTCGCTCGACACCATCAGGCTTCCCGCCCACGCGGTGTTTCGCAGGCCGAAAAACGCCAGATTCGGCGTCATTTTGCTCAGCGAAACCTCGGCCCACGGCGGCCTGAAAATGGCGGGGTTTCCCGCGGGGCAGCCCTCCAGCACCGCATCGTCCGCCGTGAGGCACCAGCCCTGCGCTTCGTGGTTAACCCGCAGTCGACGGTCCCGGTTATGCCAGTTAGCATCGTTACGCAGATAAAGCAGATAGTCCCGTAGTGAACCGGCGGTTTGCCACAAACGCTGTTCTTGCTGCCAGCTGCGCCAGCCATACAGACCCGAAGCGCCAAGAATGAGCACCAGCGTCACGGCGATTAAGGTTTCGATAAGGGTGTAGCCCTGTTCTCTGTTCATGGCGGCAGTTTCCTGCGCTGAATAACGGAGCGCGAGCCTGGATTGCGCGTTTTACGTGGGGCTTCGGAAAAAGGTTAACGCGTTGCAGCGGGTGACAAATAAACGGGAAGCGGCCTTCAGAAAATAAAAAAACGGCGCTGAGAGCAGCGCCGTTTTGCGGGTCAGGAAGATTAAATCGCCACCGGCGCTTTGATACCCGGATGCGGGTCGTAACCTTCGATTTCGAAGTCTTCAAAGCGGTAGTCGAAAATAGAATCGGGTTTGCGTTTAATCACCAGCTTCGGCAGCGCGCGCGGTTCGCGCGTCAGCTGCAGGGCGGTCTGCTCCATGTGGTTGCTGTACAGGTGGGTATCCCCGCCGGTCCAGACGAAGTCGCCCACTTCCAGGTCGCACTGCTGCGCCATCATATGCACCAGCAGCGCATAGCTGGCGATGTTGAACGGCAGGCCGAGGAACACGTCGCATGAGCGCTGGTACAGCTGGCAGGAGAGCTTGCCGTCTGCCACGTAGAACTGGAAAAATGCGTGGCACGGTGCCAGCGCCATTTTGTCCAGCTCACCCACGTTCCACGCCGAAACGATGATACGGCGCGAGTCCGGGTCATTTTTCAGTTGGTTCATGACGGTGGTGATCTGGTCAATATGACGGCCATCCGGGGTCGGCCAGGCGCGCCACTGTTTGCCGTAGACCGGGCCAAGGTTGCCGTTCTCATCGGCCCACTCATCCCAGATGCTGACGTTATTTTCATGCAGGTAGGCAACATTGGTGTCGCCCTGCAGGAACCACAGCAGTTCATGGATGATAGAGCGCAGGTGGCAGCGCTTGGTGGTCACCAGCGGGAAACCTTCTTGCAGGTTAAAGCGCATCTGGTGGCCAAAAATGGAGAGCGTACCGGTGCCGGTACGGTCATTTTTCTGGGTGCCCTCATCGAGCACCTTCTGCATCAGTTCGAGATACTGTTTCATGCTTCCTCAGGAGATCTGTTTCTGCGGACGGCGAAACGCCCAGACCATCATAATGATACCCGCAAGCACCATCGGAATCGAAAGAATCTGCCCCATGCTGATGTACTGTACCCACTCGCCGGTGAACTGCGCATCCGGCTGGCGGAAGAATTCAGAGATGATGCGGAACAGACCGTAGCCAATCAGGAACAGGCCGGAAACTGACCCTGCCGGACGCGGCTTACGGATAAACCAGTTCAGGATCAGGAACAGGACAACCCCTTCCAGCGCCAGTTCATACAACTGCGACGCGTGGCGCGGCAGGGAACCGTAAGTATCAAACAGCGTTTGCCATTCCGGATGCGACGGCAACAGCGCCAGGTCTTCCGCACGGGAGCCCGGGAACAGCATAGTGTAGTGGAAGCTCGGATCGACGCGGCCCCACAGCTCGCCGTTGATAAAGTTACCCAGACGACCGCAGCCCAGGCCGAACGGAATCAGAGGCGCAATGAAGTCAGATACCTGGAAGAAGGTACGCTTAGTGCGTTTGGCGAAGATAATCATCACCACGATCACGCCGATCAGGCCACCGTGGAAGGACATTCCGCCGTCCCAGACGCGGAACAGATACAGCGGATCCTGCAGGAAGGAGTCGAAGTTGTAGAACATCACGTAGCCGATGCGCCCGCCGAGGAATACCCCGAGGAAGCCCGCATACAGCAGGTTTTCAACTTCGTTTTTGGTCCAGCCGCTGTTTGGGCGGTTCGCACGACGCGTCGCCAGCCACATGGCAAAGATAAAACCCACCAGGTACATCATGCCGTACCAATGCAGGGAGACCGGTCCGATGGAGAAAATTACCGGATCAAAGTCCGGGAAACGCAGATAACCACTATTCATCTGTCACCACAAATGCTTGTTATTCCGCCGAAAGTGGACAGCGGTAGAGATGCGCGCCGTAGGCTTCAGGCGCTCCAAAGGTGCGAATGATAGCATAAGGGTGCTGAGAGGTGATGCGACGAAGATGTAAAAGATATGTATAAGCAGGCAGCTTCGCTCGACCAGGTGACGGAATGGCGCTGCATGTAGGCCGAATAAGGCAACGCCGCCATCCGGCAAGGGCGCCGGACGGCCCGATGGCGCTGCGCTTATCGGCCTACAGGCCCCCACGAATCAGGCCGCCGAGGCCACGACGCTCCATAAAGGCCGCGACCTGATGGCGCACTTCGGTCGCCATCTGCGCCTCCAGGCTGCGCTGGGCGAGCGTTTGCGCGTCTTCGAGATCGATATTGCGCAGCAGATACTTCACGCGCGCCACCGAACGACCGTTCATCGACAGATGTCGGAACCCCAGGCCAATCAGGATGGTGACGCACATCGGGTCGCCCGCCATTTCGCCGCACAGACGTAAATCGATACCATAGCGTTCGGCTTCCTGCACAATCATCGCCAGTACGCGAATCATCCCCGGATGCAGGCTATCGTAGATGCTGGCAACGCGGGTATTGTTACGATCCACCGCCAGCACATATTGCGTGAGATCGTTGGTGCCCACGGAGATGAAGTCGATGCGGCTCGCCAGATGCGGCAGCATAAAGACCATCGACGGCACTTCCAGCATGATGCCAATACGCGGTTTCGGAATGGCGTAGCCGATCATCTCTTCCACTTCGCGGCCGGCACGGTCGATCAGACGGCGCGCTTCGTCGACCTCTTCCAGGCTGGTGACCATCGGCAGCAGAATGCTCAAATTGCCGGTCGCCGCGTTGGCGCGCAGCATCGCGCGCACCTGCACAAGAAAGATCTCAGGCTGATCGAGCGTAATGCGGATCCCGCGCCAGCCGAGGCAGGGGTTTTCTTCGCTGATCGGCATATACGGCAGCTGTTTGTCCGCCCCGACGTCCAGCGTACGTAAAGTCACCGGCTTGTCGTTGAACATCTGTAGCATGCCCTGATACTGCGCCACCTGCTCCTCTTCGGAAGGGAAGCCGCTTTGCAGCATAAACGGAATTTCGGTACGGTATAGACCAATGCCGTCGATGCGTCGCCCCAGCTTCTGCTCATGCTCCGGGCTCAGGCCAGCGTTGAGCATCACCTTCACACGCTCGCCGCTTTTCAGCTCCGCCGGGCGCTCAACGTCCCCTTCCGCCAGGCGGCTGAGTTCGTTTTCTTCGCTGATAAGCCGTTGATATTCGTGCAGCAGGATCGGTTCAGGATCCACCAGCAGCTCGCCGCGGTAGCCATCGACTACCAGCGTACGCCCGTGGAGGATCGACGGCTGGATATCGGCGCCCATCACCGTAGGGATCCCCAACGCACGAACCATGATCGCCGCGTGTGAGTTGGCGGCACCGTCGCGCACCACCACGCCCGCTAAACGATCCTGCGGGACTTCCGCGAGCGTGGCGGCGGAGAGTTCATCCGCCACCAGCACAAAACGCGGCGGCCAGGCATTGGCGCCTTGCGTGGTGTCATCAAGGTGGAACAGCAGACGCTGCCCTAATGCACGCAGATCGCCCGCGCGCTCTTTCAGGTAGCCGTCGCTGAGCGCGGCAAACTGTTCGGCAAACTTCTCAATAACCGTTTTCACCGCCCATTCGGCCACCGAGCCATTATCCACCGCGGCAAACAGCGCGCGGCGCAGGCTGGCGTCAGAGAGCAGGTGCGAATAGAGGTCAAAAATCGCCGCCGTCTCTTTTTGCGCTCCGGCGGCATAGCGTTTGCTGTAACGACGAAATTCGTTCGCCGCTTCTTCCAGCGCGCCGGTTAAACGTTCGCGCTCCAGTTGAGTATCCAGCGACGACGCTTCATACACCTGCTCCATCAGCGGCAGGGTGGCGTCCATCCAGCCTTCGGCGATCGCCACGCCCGGCGAAGCCGGCAGCGCGCGGATACGCGTCTGGCGATACTGCCCGAACAGCGCCGTCAACTGAGACTGCGAGAGAATAGCCGCCATCTGGGTGGCGAGCGTGACCAGGAATGACTCTTCGCTTTCGTCGTACTGCCTCAGCTCGCGCTGCTGCACCACCAGCACGCCCAGCAGCTGACGGCGCTGAATGATCGGCACGCCAAGAAACGCGCGGAAGCGCTCTTCTTTCACTGAGGGAATGTATTTATAGCTGGGGTGTTTTTGCGCGTCGGCGAGGTTAATCGGTTCGGCCAGGCGGCCAACCAGCCCGACGATCCCTTCATCGAAGGCGAGCGTAATGGTACGACCGCGCGGTTTTTTCAGGCCGCGGGTCGCCATCAGATAGAAGCAGCGTCGATCGTTGTCGGCGAGATAGACGGAACAAACCTCGGTCTCCATGGCCAGGCAGACATCGGTGACCAGAATATCCAGCGCCTCGTTCAAACGAGGCGCACTCGCGACCTTCTCAACTATTTCGCGTAAGCGAGTGAGCATAATATGCGTGGCTTAACCTCTTTTACGTCGATAAGCAGGCGCGCTTTGCGGTTTTGGCGCGCTCTCCGCAAGCGCCATCACTACGCTGGCGAACTCTTTCATCACCCGGCGGTAGACGTCACGTTTAAACGACACGACCTGACGCACCGGATACCAGTAACTCACCCAGCGCCAGCCGTCGAACTCCGGCGTGCTGCTGGTTTGCATATTGATATCCGCATCATTGCCGATCAACTGCAAGAGAAACCATTTTTGTTTCTGGCCGATACAAACCGGCTTTGTGTCCCAACGCACCAAACGTTTAGGCAATTTGTAACGCAACCAGTTTCGGGTCGAAGCGAGGATCCGTACGTCCTTACGGCTTAATCCAACTTCTTCGAACAGTTCCCGATACATCGCCTGTTCTGCTGTCTCACCGGGGTTTATGCCCCCTTGCGGGAATTGCCAGGAGTGCTGACCGTAGCGTCGGGCCCACATAACCTGGCCCTGACGATTGCAAATTACAATACCAACATTTGGGCGGTAGCCATCGTCATCAATCACCGGACTACCTCAAAATAAGCTTCAATGTGAATGATTGTTTCACACTCGCTGGAAACGGTAAACCACTCTATTACAGCACGACCATCGAATAACATTTGAATAACTCACAGTAATCATCAGAGTTATAAACAGAGAACCGCGTTCATCCGCGATTTTATTCACTTTTTCTGTGGATAGAGTTGTGAAGAAGTACGGAATTACCCAGGGAAAACCCAGACTACTCTGAATAATCGCATGCAAGCCCTGCGCAGTAAAATGATATTTTTCATTAAGTTATTATAGTTAATCCGCATGCATTAGCGCATAACGTGATGATCATCACATAGGCGATCCTCCAACTGATGAAAGATCGAGCAACGTCGATTTTATCCACAGATTGTGCCAACATCTTAGACATCTTTTGTGCGAAAATTCGATTTTCGTCGCACGTCAAGGCTGTAAATTGAAACAGTAGTGAGGCTTTTCCCCAGTTATCCCATTTTTCTGTGGATAACATGGTGTAAGATCCTGTTCATTGTCAGTGACCAGATTTGGAAAACCTTTTTTCACGCCGTTTTTACGCTGAAAAATAGATTAAAAAATCCATTATAATCATCACGTTGATATATTTACTCAGAAAAAGTTAAACTCTATCCACACCCGGCAAAACAGTCGTTCATTTTTTCACCAAAAGGCGCTTTCATCATGTCAATGCTCGCCCCGCTTCCCGAATCGCCCAAAACCCAGGCCGAGCTGCTTGCGCAGGCGCAGCGTCTGGCGGGCTATTCGCTGGGCGAACTGGCGGCGATGGCCGGTATCGTCCCTCCCAAGGATTTGAAGCGTGATAAAGGCTGGATTGGCGTGCTGCTGGAAATCTGGCTCGGCGCCAGCGCCGGCAGCAAGCCAGAGCAGGACTTCGCCACGCTGGGGGTCGAGCTGAAAACGATCCCCATTGACCGCCAGGGACGACCGCTGGAGACCACTTTCGTCTGCGTGGCGCCGCTGACCGGCAATTCCGGCGTCACCTGGGAAAACAGCCACGTTCGCCACAAGCTCAAGCGGGTATTGTGGATTCCGGTAGAAGGCGAACGGACGATCCCGCTCGCCGAGCGCCGCGTCGGCGCGCCGCTGCTGTGGACGCCGAGCCAGGAAGAGGAACATCAGCTGCAAATGGACTGGGAAGAGTTGATGGACCTGATTGTTCTGGGGCAGGTCGAACGCATTACTGCGCGTCACGGTGAAGTGCTGCAGCTACGCCCAAAGGCAGCCAACAGCAAAGCGCTGACTGAAGCCATCGGTGCGCATGGTGAACCGATTATGACGCTGCCGCGCGGTTTCTATCTCAAAAAGAACTTCACCGCCGCCTTGCTGGCGCGCCACTTTATGCTGCAAACGCATTAATTTTTTTGCCCTGCCGCGCGCCGGGATTATACTCCTCGTGCTGCTGGCGGCAGGATTGCCCCACAGCACCCACAAAGTACATCTATTGACGCTTTCGCTTTTTTTGGCAGGACTTATCTAATGTTATTTGCATGGATCACCGACCCCAACGCCTGGCTTGCGCTCGGTACGCTGACGCTGCTGGAGATCGTTCTGGGGATCGATAATATTATTTTTCTCTCTCTGGTTGTGGCTAAGCTTCCTACCGCGCAACGCGCCCATGCCCGTCGTTTAGGGCTGATGGGGGCGATGGTCATGCGTCTGGCGCTGCTGGCCTCTATCGCATGGGTGGTGAAGCTCACCAACCCGCTGTTCACCGTGTTCGATCAGGCCATCTCCCTGCGCGATATTATCCTGCTGCTGGGCGGCCTGTTCCTTATCTGGAAGGCCAGTAAGGAAATTCACGAGTCGATTGAAGGTGATGAGGAAGGGCTGAAAACGAACGTACATTCGTTCCTCGGCGCAATTGTGCAGATCATGCTGCTGGATATTATCTTCAGCCTCGACTCGGTCATTACCGCAGTGGGCCTCTCTGACCACCTGTTTATCATGATGGCGGCGGTGGTGATTGCCGTGGGCGTAATGATGTTTGCCGCGCGTTCAATCGGCGAGTTTGTCGATCGGCATCCGTCGGTGAAAATGCTGGCGCTGTCGTTCCTGATTTTGGTCGGCTTTACGCTGATCCTCGAGAGCTTCGACATACACGTGCCGAAAGGCTATATCTACTTTGCCATGTTCTTCTCAATCGCGGTAGAAAGCCTCAATCTGCTGAGAAACAAAAAAAATCCGCTCTAATCTGTCGCCCATAGCCCTCTTTTGAGGGCTATGTCTGATTTTTTTAAGATTTTCCTGCTTTATGCTAGCCCTGAGGTCGGTTATTACTAGACTATTGAGAGTGCGGCGATGAAGGGGATGACGATGACAAAATGGGCAGTATTGATTTCCGCAGTAGGTCTGGCATTTGCAGTTTCCGGCTGTAGCAGTGATTACGTCATGGCAACAAAAGATGGCCGGATGATCCTCACCGACGGTAAACCCGAAGTCGATGATGATACCGGGCTTATCAGCTACGAAGATCAGCAAGGCAATAAAATGCAGATTAACCGCGACGACGTATCACAGATCATCAAGCGATAAAGTTAGAGAGGTCAGCCGCTTGCTGGCCTTTTTTCATTTTCTGCTTTCCCTTTTTCTTCCCCTCTGCCATTTTTATATTCCTTTGTCGGGACTCTTTCCCGACGCTGTTGATAAAAGGAAGCCGGCTTATGCAGTACCACCGTATCCCCCACAGCTCTCTTGAGATAAGCACCCTCGGGCTTGGCACAATGACGTTTGGTGAACAGAATAGCGAAGCCGACGCCCATGCACAGCTTGATTACGCCGTGAGTCAGGGTATCAACTTGATCGACGTCGCGGAGATGTATCCTGTGCCGCCGCGCCCGGAAACCCAGGGCCTGACTGAAACCTACGTTGGCAACTGGCTGGCGAAACGCGGCAACCGTGAAAAACTGGTGATCGCCTCTAAGGTTAGCGGCCCGTCACGCAATAACGACAGCGGCATCCGCCCCAATCAGGCGCTGGACCGTAAGAACATTCGCGACGCGCTGCACAACAGCCTGACGCGCCTGAAAACCGACTATCTCGACCTCTACCAGGTGCACTGGCCTCAGCGCCCAACCAACTGCTTCGGCAAATTGGGCTATACCTGGGCTGATTCCGCGCCGGTCGTATCGCTGCTGGAAACGCTGGAAGCACTCACCGAGTATCAGCGCGCTGGGAAAATTCGCTATATCGGCGTCTCGAACGAAACCGCGTTTGGCGTGATGCGTTACCTGCATCTGGCCGATAAACACGACCTGCCGCGTATTGTGACCATTCAGAACCCGTATAGTCTGGTCAACCGCAGCTACGAAGTCGCGCTCTCAGAAGTGAGCCAGTTTGAAGGCGTAGAGCTGCTGGCCTATTCCTGCCTGGCGTTCGGCACCCTAACCGGTAAATACCTGAACGGCGCCAAACCGGCTGGCGCGCGCAATACGGTGTTTAGCCGCTTTACCCGCTACAGCGGCGAGCAGACGCGGAAGGCTGTCGCCGCCTATGTGGACATTGCCAAACGCCATAACCTCGACCCGGCGCAGATGGCGCTGGCGTTCGTCCGCCGTCAGCCGTTCGTCGCCAGCACGCTGCTGGGCGCGACGACGATGGAGCAGCTGAAAACTAACGTGGAAAGTCTGCATCTGGAGCTGAGCGAAGAGGTGTTAGCGGAAATTGAAGCGGTGCATCAGGTCTATACCTACCCGGCACCGTAAAATGTAGGCCAGATAAGGCGGTTACGCCGCCATCCGGCAAGGTGCCGCATCGTGCCGGATGGCGCTTACGCTTATCCGGCCTACAATGAATAGCCGTAGCCCGGCCAAGCGTAAGCGCCGCCGGGTTCACATCAGCGTCGCTTACCCCACAGCCACAGCACGATAATCGCCAGCGCAAACAACACACCAAAGCCCACGCCAACGCCGACGACCGGAATATTCACCGCTACCGCCAGCGAGTACAACCCAAGCATCAACAGCATCGCGCTGTTTTCACCGAGATTCTGTACCGCAATCGCGTTGCCCGAGCCAACGGTATGTTTACCACGATCCTGCAACAGCGCATTCAGCGGCACGATAAAGAATCCGCCGCAGATACCGATGATAAACAGCAGCACGTAAGCCGGTAAAATCGCGTGCTGAAGGGCGAAAATCGCTACCACGACGCCAATCAACACCCCGGCAGGCATACAGCGCGCCACCGTTTCCAGCGTGACCAGCTTCGCGGCCGCCCCGGCCCCCACCACAATCCCCACCGCAACCATCGCGTTCAGATAGGTTGGCGTGGCGTTATCGGTAATCCCCAACGCCACCGGAACCCACAGCACCAACAGGAAGCGCAGCGTCACCCCGGCTCCCCAGAACAGGCTGGTGCCAAGCAGAGAAAAGCGCGTTTCACCGTTGTGCCAGAGCACATTGCAGGCGTTAAAGAAATTGTGGGTCATGGGACGAAAACGCCAGGACTGGCCCGGACGCGCGGCTGGCAGTCTGGGAATAAAGAGGTTAGCCACCACCGCGCCGCCGTAGACGATCGCGCAGAGCGCCAGTGCGCCCACCACATTCCAGTCAGCCACGACGCCGCCGGCCACCGAGCCGATCAGAATCGCCGCGATGGTCGACGCTTCCATCAGGCCGTTGGCCTTCACCAGTTTATCGCCGGTCGTCAGTTCCCCGAGAATGCCATACTTCGCCGGCGAGTAAGCCGCCGCGCCGATTCCCACCAGCGTATAGCCGATAAACGGATTCAGCCCCACGCAAATCATTGCCGCGCCAATCAGCTTCAGGCCGTTGGCGAACATCATTACCCGACCCTTACCAAAGCTGTCTGCCACCTGGCCGACGAACGGCGCAAAGACGATGTAAGCGCCCACAAACACCATTTGCAGCACCGGCTGGCTCCAGTCCGGATAGTATTGCTGCTTCATCAGCGCCAGCGTGGCAAACAGCAGCGCGTTGTCGCCAAAAGCCGAGAGGAACTGGGCGGCGATAACCGCCATCATGCCCTTCGACCAGATAGAGGTGTTAGTGTGTACTGACTCACTCATGTGGGTGTTCCGTCTCTGCAACCATGCTCTTAAGGGTGACGAAATCCGGTTTACCGCTGCCCAGCAGCGGCAGCTGCTTCATCCAGCGAATGTCACGAGGAACCGCCAGCTCCGGCACGCCATGGGCCCGCGCATACTGCAACAGTTTGTCGCGGGTCAGTTCATTATCGGTGGTAAATAGCACCAGCGCCTCGCCTTTGCTGGCATCGGTTTTCACTGCCGTGGCGTGCATCTTCTCAGGCGATACGCCCAGCGCCAGCTGTTCAACCGTTTCCAGCGACACCATTTCGCCGGCAATTTTAGCAAACCGCTTTGCACGCCCCTGAATCTGAACGTAGCCCTGAGCGTCAAAAGCGACAATATCACCGGTGTCGTACCAGCCGGTTTCTCGCTCGCCGTGCTGATTCTCCGCCGTCGGCGCTTCCAGCACGCCGGGATTTTCAACGCGCAGGTAGCCGCACATCACGTTCGGCCCTTTCACCTGCAGGCGACCGCCCTGCTCAATACCCGGCACGGCCAGCAATCTCGCGTCCATACCCGGCAGAATGCGCCCTACCGTGCCCGGTTTTGCCGCCATTGGCACGTTAATCGACACCACCGGCGCGCATTCGGTTACGCCATAGCCTTCCAGAATGCGCAGGCCAAACTTGTCCTGCCACAGTTCTTTGGTGCTCTGTTGCAGCTTTTCCGCCCCGGCCACGACATAGCGTAGACGATAGAAATCGTACGGGTTGGCGAATCGCGCGTAGTTGCCCAAAAACGTTGAGGTACCGAACAAGACAGTACAGTTACGGTCATACACCAGCTCCGGAACCATGCGGTAGTGCAACGGGCTGGGGTAAAGGAACACCTCCGCGCCGGTCAGCAGCGGCGTAAACAGCCCGACCGTCAGACCAAACGAGTGGAACAGCGGCAGCGCCGACATAAAGCGGTCATGGGCGGTAAAATCGGCGATGGTTTTGATCTGCTCAACGTTCGCCAAAATGCTTTTGTGACTGTGCACCACCCCTTTCGGGTGGCCTTCCGAACCGGAGGTAAACAGAACGATCGCCGGGTCCTCCGGCTGCTGCGCCACCTGCGCCAGACGCGGCATCAGCACGCGCGAAAAGATCCACAGCTTATCGGCGGTGGTGACATCGCCTTTTAAATCTTCAAGGAATACCCAGCGAACCTGGGTTAACTGCTCGGTCAGGTGCCAGAGCTTGCCTTTATCAAGAAACGTGCGCGAGGTAAAAATCGTGCCAATTTGCGCAGCGGTAATAGCGCTGGACAGCCCTTTAACTCCGGCAGTGTAGTTCATCATCGCCGGAATACGCCCGCGGGCAATCGCCCCGAAGATAACCGCGGCGCTGATACCGGCGTTCGGGAGCATCAGGCCGATCTTTTCGCCCTTCTGGCTGTACTTTTCGAGGATACGCGCCACAAACAGCGTTTTGGTCAGCAGTTTACGGTAGCTGTCCGGCTGGAAATTGATATCTTCCACGCACGCTTTTTTTTCGCCGTAACGGTGCATCGCCGTCAGCAGCGATTCATACAGCGTTTCACGCGGGCGCACCGCCATGCGGGCTTCCATCATAATCTGGTGCAGCATTTCACCGGCAATACGGCGGCGGTCGCGAGCGCGCGGCGCTTCCGGCATCGGCAGCGTAGTTGGCGGCAACAGGTGCAGTTGAATGCGCGGGAAAAGGCGGCGTTTCACTAACCCTTTCAGGCGACTAAAGTAGCTCAGTTCCGCGCCTTCAATACGCACCGGAATAATCGTCGCCCCGGACTTCGCCGCCACAAAGGCCGCGCCGTCGTAAATCTTCATCAGCGAACCGGAGACCGAAATGCGCCCTTCCGGGAAAATCACCACCGGGCGCCCCTGTTCGATCAGGCGCACCAGATGCTTGATAGACATCGGTTTTGTCGGGTCGAGCGGCACAAAATCGATGATCGGCGTCAGCCAGCGCATGAACCATTTTTGGGAAATAGAGGTATAGACGGCAAAAACCGGGCGAACCGGGAGAAACAGCGCCAGCAGGATGCCGTCGATAAACGAGACGTGGTTAGGTGTAATCAGCACTTTAGGCTGACTTAACGCCTCTGTGTTACCGGTCATCCGTACCCTAAATAACACCCTGAAAAGCTGTCGGAAGAAACAGAGAAGCATACCAACTCCTTTTGCCAAAGATTTGTCTTTGCAAAGGGTACACGAGAAAAGCGGGGAAAAGCAGCAGACGGGGAGACAGAGGTAAAAAAAAACCTGCGCTTCTGCGCAGGTCGGTGTAAGTGATGCGTACGCAAAGCGTACTTTGAAACATTCACCAATCAATACCTCTGGGACCGCTATTGTCTCCCCCCTACCGCCAGGCAGCCAGTTTAAAAGCGCAAGAGAATGAGCGGAAATGCAACGAGGTATTGCGATTGTGGGGAACTGTAACAGCGTATATTCAGGCAAAAAAAAACCTGCGCATCTGCGCAGGTTGGTGTAATTGAGTGGTCAACCTTGTGGGCGACTTCACCTATCAATACCTCTGGGATAATCAGATTAGCAACTCGCGTAACGCGTTCTCCAGCAGACATTCGCAACAGCATCTCGCAAAGTGTAAGCAAACGTTTGAATATTCCTGTTTAGTTGCAAAAGCGCGGTGTAACTTTTCCACAAAGCGTTATAAACGCATCAATATTGTGCAATCCACCACAGACTCGGCCTTGAATAGCACCGGGATTTCCGTAAAACTGTTAAGGTGTAAACGTTTACCCCTTCGAATCTTCTTTAAGGCATATTATGGCGACAATTAAAGATGTGGCCCGGATGGCAGGCGTCTCTGTCGCCACCGTTTCCCGCGTCATCAACAACTCTCCAAAAGCCAGCGATGCCTCGCGCCAGGCCGTCCACTCCGCCATGGAGACGCTCAGCTATCATCCCAACGCCAATGCTCGGGCGCTGGCACAGCAATCAACGGAAACCGTCGGCCTGGTGGTGGGCGATGTCTCCGATCCTTTTTTTGGCGCCATGGTCAAAGCCGTGGAGCAGGTCGCCTATCACACCGGCAATTTTTTGCTGATTGGCAACGGCTACCATAATGAAATGAAAGAACGCCAGGCCATCGAGCAGCTGATCCGCCACCGTTGTGCGGCGCTGGTGGTACACGCCAAGCTGATTCCCGACGCTGAGCTGGCAGATTTAATGAAGCAAATGCCCGGCATGGTGTTGATCAACCGCATTCTGCCCGGTTTCGAAAAACGCTGCGTGGCGCTGGACGACCGTTACGGCGCCTGGCTGGCGACCCGTCATCTGATTCAACAAGGGCATACGCGCATTGGCTATATCTGTTCCAACCACGCGATTTCGGATGCGGAAGACCGACTGGCGGGCTACTACGATGCGCTAAAAGAGCACGGGCTACCGTGCAACGACCGGCTGGTGACCTTTGCCGAGCCGGATGAAAGCGGCGGCGAGCAGGCCATGACCGAGCTGCTCGGTCGCGGCAAGCAGTTTACCGCCGTCGCCTGTTACAACGATTCGATGGCGGCGGGCGCGATGGGCGTGCTGAATGATAATGGTATCGACGTACCGCAGGCCATTTCGCTGATTGGTTTCGATGACGTGCTGGTTTCCCGCTACGTGCGACCACGGCTGACCACCATCCGCTACCCGATTGTCACCATGGCCACCCAGGCCGCCGAGCTGGCGCTGGCGCTGGCAGAGAACAAACCGCTACCGGATATCACCCACCTGTTCAGCCCTACGCTGGTACGCCGTCACTCGGTGATAGCCCCGGCGGAAGAGGTTAAATCGTAGCGATAAAGATGGACGGTGGTGTCCGGGTAATCGAGGGCATCACCGAGGTACTGCCAGCCGAAGCGTTCGTAAAAATCCCGACATGCCGAATAGAGATGCAGTTCCGTATATCCCTGCTGCGCGGCATAGGACATCACGTGCCGCTGTAGCTGGCCCGCCAGACCGCGGCCACGCGCCTCTGGCGTGACGTACAACGCCGCCATCCACGGCCACAAATCCTGACGGCTGATTAAATCGCAGCGCCACAGCCCTACCGTCCCTAACAGTTTAGCGTCCTCAACGGCAATAAACGTCAACGGCAGCGCGCCCGGACGCTGGCTGTGGTCGATGATGCTGGCAAAAAATGCCCGCGACAGACCATCACCGCCAAAGGCATGCCATAGCCAGTCGGTCACCTGATCGGCATACTGCGGGCGGTCGTAGAGCGGCAGAATGGTCACATTAATTTTCCCTGGAAGATGGGCACCGATTCAAACAGATAGCCGTCGAAATCCGGCGCGTCCTCGTCAGACAGCTCCATCAGACTGTTTTTGACGTTCTCAAGGTGCTGCCACATCGCCTGCCAGGCTCCCATGACGTCGCGGCGGCGTAGCGCGGCCAGAATAGTCTGCCGATCGCCGAGCCATTTCAGCCGATAGGTGCGGCTGGCAATATGGGCGTTAAACTGCTGCCACAGCGGGCTGCTGTCCATCTGGATCCAGACGCGTTCGATAGTCGCCAGCAGCATCTGATTTTGCGTCGCGCCCGCCAGCACCAGGTGGAACAGTCGACCGTTGTCCTGGCTGGTGTCATTGAGCGCAATCGCCCGCTGCTCTTGTTCGATAATCTGCTTAAGGTTGTCGATATCTGCGCGGGTGGCCATCTTCGCGGCGAAAGCGGCAATGTTACTCTCCAGCAATTGACGCGCCTGCAGGATTTCAAATGGCCCGACGTCGCTGCTTAGCATCTGCTCTTCCTCACCGTCGCTTTCTTGCGGAATACGCATCACGTACACGCCGGAGCCCTGGCGAATATCAACCGTCCCCTGTAGCTCCAGCATTAACAGCGCCTCGCGCACGATGGTACGGCTAACGCCGTAAGTTTCAGCGATATTGCGTTCCGGCGGCAGGCGCGACCCGACGGGATAACGGCCCTGCATAATCTGGGCGCGCAAATCATCGCCAATCTCCTGATAGGGTTTCTTTTCCGGCGGGACGGTAGCCTTCTCCACAATTTCACCTGTACGTTATGCCAATACCGGCGCTATCTTAGCAAAAATCAGCGCCATTCATCATCGATATCCACCGTCAGCTCGCGGCTGTCGCGCAGTTGACGGAACCAGCGGGCAGAGGCTTTTGGCCGTCGCGCGCGGTCGTTCTGGAGGTCGATTTCAATCAGCCCGTAGCGGTTTTTAAAGGCGTTCATCGGCGAAACGTTGTCGGTAAAGGCCCACAGCATATAGCCGTGGCAGTTGGCACCGTCTTCTCTCGCCCGCAGCGTTTGCCACAGATGCTCGCTGATAAAACGGATCCGATAGTCGTCGGCAATCACGCCATCGGCGTTACGGAACTGGGCTTCATTTTCCACCCCCATACCGCTCTCGGCGACAAACCACGGAATATTGCGATAGTCCTTTTTGATGCGCATCGCCATGTCGTAGACAATCTGCGGGTAGATTTCCCAACCGCGCGAGTTGTTCATCTTTCTGCCCGGCAGTTCAAACGGTTCGTAGTACCAGGCCGGGTGGAACGGCGTCTCGGGATGCCAGGCGCGCGACGGCGCTTTTACCCGATGCGGGTAGTAGAGGTTAATGCCCAATTCATCGACCGTATTATCACGGATGATCGCCAGTTCGTCGGCACTGTAGTCCCAGGCAACCGCATGCTTCTCCAGCAGCGTGAACAGCTCTGCCGGGTAAGCGCCGTGCACCAGCGGGTCAAGGAATACGCGGTTGTAGAACAGATCGTACACCTCCGCCGCCCGCAGATCGTGAGCGGCGGAGGAACGCGGATAGGTCACCTCCGGGTTGAGGATGCAGCCGACGGTCCCTTGATAGCCTTTCTCGCGGAATAGCTGCACCACCTTCGCCGTCGCCAGTACCTTGTGGTGATTCCACTGCATCCATTTGCCGGTGTTTTGCTCATACGGCCAGCGTAGCGCATCCAGATAGACGCGGGTCTGCACCACAATCGGCTCGTTAAAGGTAAACCAGCGCGTCACCTTGTGATGATAGCGGGCAAACACCTGCTCAACGTAGCGCACATACAGCTCAACCACCTTTTTCGACCCCCAACCGCCGTACGCCTCCAGCAGGTAGCCCGGCAGCTCGTAGTGCTCAAGGCAGATCATCGGCTCAATACCGTTGGCCAGCAGCTCATCAAACAGCTGGTCATAATAGGCGGCATACTCTTCATCCACCGTCACCGCCTCGTAATCGGTTAAAAAACGCGACCAGTTGATGGAAGTTCGGTAATGGGTCAGCCCCGCCAGCTTCATCAACTGCACGTCTTCGCGAAAGCGGTTGATAAAATCGGTGGCAACCGCCGGGCCGTAGCCGTTATGCCAGACGTGACGGTCGTTCTTGTACCAGAGATCGGGCCAGGAATCCTGGCCCGGCTTCTTCCCGCTCCAGCCTTCCGTCTGCCAGGCCGAGGCCGCGGCCCCGAGAATAAAATCATCGGGAATCGTTATCCGTTTTGTACTCATAGCGTCCTCAGAAGTTATCGG
This sequence comes from Kluyvera georgiana ATCC 51603, assembly GCF_001654985.1. Taxonomy (GTDB): domain Bacteria; phylum Pseudomonadota; class Gammaproteobacteria; order Enterobacterales; family Enterobacteriaceae; genus Kluyvera; species Kluyvera georgiana. Next base: position 18,100 of record NZ_LXEU01000023.1, on the reverse strand, counting down.
TAGCCGGGGATTTTGCCGCCAGGCGCTCGGAAATCTCGGCGCGTCGGGAGGCAATTTTAACGAACGGCAGGTAAATCAGCACCGCCACGACGATACAAATCAGCTGCGTCACCACCGCTCCCATCGAGCCAGCGGTGGAGAGCCAGGCGTTGATCAGCGGCGGCGTGGTCCACGGCACCATCACCACCGCTTTACCGGCAAACCCGGTGACGGTGGCGAAATAGCCGATACTGCCGGTCACCAGCGGGGTGATAATGAAGGGAATCGCCAGGATCGGGTTAAGCATGATCGGCATACCGAAGATCACCGGCTCGTTGATGTTGAAGATCCCCGGGCCAATCGACAGCTTGGCGATCTCTTTCATCTCTTTACGCTTGGTGGCAATCATCACCGCGATCAGCAGCCCGATGGTCAGCCCGGAGCCGCCGATGCTCATATACACGTCCCAGAACGGCATCGTAATAATATTCGGCACCTCTTTACCCTGCTCGAAGGCGCTCATGTTGACGGTAATCGCCCCCAGCAGCAGCGGTTCGCGGATGGGTTTGATCATCTGGTTACCGTGAATGCCGATCACCCAGAAGATCTGCGCCACGAACATCAGCAGCAGGATCCCCGGCAGGCTCTGCATCACCCGCTCCAGCGGCTGCTGCACCACCTGATAAACCGCGTCGTAGAGGTACATGCCGGTCAATTGATGGAAGATAAAGCCGAAGGTGGCGATCGCGGTGACGGTAATGATCGCCGGGATCAGTGCAGAAAACGACGCGGCGACGTTCGGCGGCACGGTGTCCGGCATTTTGATCTTCAGCCCGTTACGCGTTTCCAGCCAGCAGTAGATCTCGACCGACAGAATGGCGATAAACATGCCGAGGAACAGGCTGCGGGTATCAGAGAACTGACGCAGCAGCACATCTTTAACTTCGTGCATCTGCCCGTCGACCATCATCTGTACGGTGGTCGGCGTGACGCAGATAAAGCAGATCACCGCCAGCAGGCCGGGGAACAGCGTCTTAATACCGTTGATCCTTCCCAGCTCAATGCCGATCAGGAACACGGCGCCGATGTTGAGGAAGTTTAGCGTGGCGTAGTTGATGGCGCTGGTAATCGGTTTGAGAGACGCCAGGAACGACAGCGACTGGAAGCTGGCGAGACCATTTTTCGGATCCAGCACCATGTTGGAGATCAGTACGGAGAAAGCGCCAACGATGATCACCGGCATCAACGTAATAAAGGCGTGTTTGATCGCCATGATGTAGCGATAGCTATTGAATTTCGTGGCGAAACTCCCCAACGAATCAATCAGTTTGTCCTGCAATGCCATAAGAAAGTACCTCAAATTTAAGGGCTTTATCGCGCATCCGGTGTACAGCCAAACACCTTTTGGTATACCAAAAATAATCATTTTCAATGAAAAGTTCTGTGATTAAGCTCCCAACCTCCATTTTGGTATTCCAAACTGAAATAAACACCATTATTGGCATACCGCATGTCAGGGGCGCGGTTCTTAGCGCGATTAACTGCAAAAGCGTGATCGCGATAGGTTTTTTATCCGCTGTAGAGTTCGTATGAGTGGTGAATGTCTGTGATAAACTGCGGGTCATCACGGAGTTTCAGGGATTAACAATGGCAACAATGCTGGATGTCTCAATACGCGCTGGCGTGTCGAAAGCAACGGTCTCCCGTGTGCTGAATGGTACCGGTCAGGTCAAAGAGAGCACCCGTAAACAGGTGTTTAAAGCGATGGAGGAGTTAGGCTATCGGCCCAACTTTCTGGCGCGCTCGTTGGCCAATCGCACCAGCAACAGCATTGGCCTCGTTGTCTCTACCTTCGACGGCTTCTACTTTGGTCGTTTGTTACAGCAAGCCTCCCGTCAGACGGAAGCCTGGGGTAAACAGCTGATTGTGACCGATGGCCACGATACGCCCGAGCGTGAAGAGCAGGCGGTGCAGATGCTGGCCGACCGCCAGTGCGACGCCATCGTGCTCTACACCCGCCATATGAGCGAAAAAGCGATCATGTCGCTGGTGAACAGCACGCCGATGCCGCTGGTCGTCATTAACCGCGACGTCAGCCAGGCACGCGATCGCTGCGTCTTCTTCGAACAGCAGGATGCCGCATTCCAGGCGGTAGAGTATCTGATTTCTCAAGGGCACCGGGACATCGCCTGTATTACCGTTCCTATTCATACGCCAACCGGTAAAGCGCGTTTGCAGGGCTATCGTCGGGCGCTGGAACAAAACGGCATAAAATGGGATCCGGCAAAAGTGAAGCATGGTGATTCCACCATGAACTGCGGCTATGACATGTGCAACGCGCTGCTGGAAGAGAAAGTGAAGTTCAGCGCGCTGTTTGCCTGTAACGATGACATGGCGCTGGGCGCGTCGAAGGCGCTGCATCAGGCGGGGCTACATATTCCTCAGGACATTTCGCTGTTTGGTTTTGATGATGCGCCTAGCGCCAAATGGCTGGAGCCGGGGCTGTCGACGGTATACCTGCCGATCGACAACATGATCGTCACCGCCATTGACCAGGCCATTAAGCTGGCCGCGGGCGAAGAGATTGAAACCATTCCGCCGTTCACCGGCACGCTGGTATTGCGCGATTCAGTCACGACGGGACCGTATTACAAATAACGTGCCGGATGGCGGCGCAAGCGCCTTATCGGGCCTACATCCCCGTAGGCCCGATAAGCGCAACGCCATCGGGCGTTCCCTCAGATAAGCTCCAGCGCCAGCAGCTCTTCAATCGTCTGACGACGACGAATCAAGCGCGCCACGCCGTTATCAAACAGCACTTCCGGCAGCAGCGGTCGGCTGTTGTAGTTTGATGACATCGACGCGCCGTAAGCACCGGTATCGTGCAGCACCAGATAATCGCCCGGGACGACCGCAGGCAGCAGGCGAGTTTCCACTTTGCCCCCTTCCTGCTGGGTGAAGACATCGCCGGATTCACACAGCGGACCCGCCACCACGGTTTCAATCTGCGGGGCGTTTTCCAGCGCACGACCATCGCCCGCCAGCGCGGAAATATGGTGATAGCTGCCGTACATCGCCGGACGCATCAGATCGTTGAAGCCCGCGTCAATCAGTACAAAGTGACGGCTGCCCATCGCTTTTACGCTGCGCACCTGCGCCACCAGCACGCCGGATTCCGCCACCAGGAAACGCCCTGGTTCGATCTCAAGCTTCACCGGGTGGCCCAGGTGTTGCGCGATTTGCTGACGCGCGGCATCCCACAGGCCAAAGTAGTGATCGGTGTCGATCGCCTCCTCGCCCTTGCGATACGGGATCGACAGCCCGCCACCCGCGGAGATCGCTTCCAGATCCTGACCAAACTCCACCACCTGACGCACCATCGCGCCGCACACCTGCTCCAGATGGCCATAATCGACGCCAGATCCGATATGCATGTGAATACCCACCAGCTTCAGCTGATAACGCTGGATCACCGCCAGCGCCGCCGGTAGATCGCTGTACCAGATGCCATGTTTGCTGTTTTCGCCGCCGGTGTTGGTTTTCTGACTGTGGCCATGGCCAAAACCTGGGTTAACGCGCAGCCACACGCGATGCCCCGGGGAGATGCTGCCAAGCTGCTCCAGCATATCGACTGACCCGGCATTCACCGGAATGCGTAACTCGTGCACGCGGGCCAACGTGGCCTCATCAATCATATCGGCGGTAAAAACGATATCGTCACGCCCTTCGCCCGGCTCATAGCCTGCGGCCAGCGCGCGTTCAATCTCGCCGAGGGAGACGGAGTCCACCTTCACGCCCTGCTCGCGCATCAGACGCAGAATATGAATATTCGAGCACGCCTTCTGGGCAAAACGCACCACATCAAACTGATTCAGTTTGGCAATCTGCGCGCGAATGATTTGCGCATCGTACACCCACACCGGGCAGCCAAATTCGGCAGGCAGGCGCAGCAGGTTGTCGGCGGTGAGGTCGGTTTCAGTATTGTTGAGCGGGCGTGGCATAGCGGACTCCGGTAATTATCTTTTTTATGATTACGCCACAGGCGAAAGAGAATAAAAAATATCGTTTTATCGCGAGTCTATGCAAAAATGATATGGAGTACAGACCTGTGAGGATCGCCGATGCCAGCCGTAAACCTGCGCCATATTGAAATCTTTCATGCCATTATGACGGCAGGAAATCTGACGGAAGCCGCGCGAATGCTGCACACCTCGCAGCCGACCGTCAGCCGCGAGCTGGCACGCTTTGAGCAGGTTCTCGGCTTAAAGCTGTTTGAACGCAGCCGAGGGCGTTTGCACCCGACGGTGCAAGGGCTGCGGCTGTTTGAAGAAGTGCAGCGATCCTGGTATGGGCTGGACCGTATCGTCAGCGCCGCCGAAAGCCTGCGCGAATTTCGTCAGGGCGAGCTGTCGATTGTCTGCCTGCCGGTGTTCTCACAATCTTTTTTACCGCCGCTGCTCCAGCCGTTCCTCGCGCGCTACCCGCAGGTCAATATTCAAATCGTGCCGCAGGAGTCGCCGCTGCTGGAAGAGTGGCTGTCGGCGCAGCGCCACGATCTGGGCCTGACGGAGACGCTGCACACGCCCGCCGGCACCGAGCGCACGCCGCTGCTCACGCTCAACGAAGTGTGCGTTTTGCCGCAGGCACACCCGCTGGCTGCGAAAGCGGTGCTAACGCCCGCCGATTTTCAGGGCGAGAACTACATCAGCCTGTCGCGCACCGACAGCTATCGCCAACTGCTGGACGCGCTGTTTAATGAGCATCAGGTGAAGCGGCGCATGGTGGTCGAAACGCACAGCGCCGCGTCCATCTGTGCGATGGTCAAAGCCGGCGTCGGCCTTTCGGTGGTGAACCCGCTAACGGCGCTGGACTACGTCAACAGCGGCGTTGCCATTCGCCGCTTTAGCGTCGACGTGCCGTTCACCGTCAGTCTGATTCGCCCGCTGCACCGCCCGGCCTCGGCGCTGCTGGAGACGTTTACTGCCCATCTTCAGGCGCATCTCTCACGCATTACCGACCCGCTGGAGGCGGTGCTTAGCGAAATTAAGAGAGCATAAACGCCACTGCGTCTTCGGCATGAATCGCCGCCGTATCAAACACCGGTAGCGGGCTCAGTTCAGCGGGCACCAGCAGGCCAATCTCGGTGCAGCCAAAGATCACCCCTTGTGCGCCCTGCTTCGCCAGCGCCGCTATCACGCCCAGGTAATAGTCGCGGGAGGCCTCGCTGAATTCACCGAGACAGAGCTCGTCAAAAATGATCTGATTGATCTTCTGCCGCTCGTCCGCTTGCGGGATCGGCGTATCGATCGCAAATTCCGTCTGCAAACGTCCGCGGTAGAAATCCTGTTCCATGGTGTAACGCGTGCCGAGTAGCGCGACATTGTTCATCTGTTGTTTTTGAATCGCACGGCCCGTGGCGTCGGCTATATGCAGGAACGGCACGTCGCAGGCGGTTTCAATCGCTTCGGCCACTTTGTGCATGGTGTTAGTGCACAGCACGATACCTTCCGCCCCCGCCTGCTGAAGGCCCCGCGCGGCCTGAGCGAGGATCTCGCCCGCACGCGGCCAGTCGCCCTGTGACTGACACAGTTCAATCTCGTGGAAATCCACGCTGTGCAGTAAGATCTGCGCCGAATGCAAACCGCCAAGACGCTGCTTTACCCCTTCATTAATCAGGCGATAGTAGGGAATGGTCGACTCCCAGCTCATACCGCCTAACAAACCGATCGTTTTCATCGTGGTTCCTTGTTCGTTGTCGTCCAGCCAGTGAAGCAAAGTTGTGATCAACTTTCCACATCTGCGGCTCGCGTTTTCTTTTTGATCGTTTCTGATATAATTTTAATGAAACACCGTTTCAACATAAAACAGGACAGCCGGATGTTTATTTTCCATAAAGAAACCACGCTTGAAGATCTGGGCAATGGCGTAACCCGCCGCATTCTCGCGCACGATGGCAAGATGATGGCGGTTGAAGTCAACTTCGAACAGGGCGCGATTGGCCCAATGCACAACCACCCGCACGAGCAGCTGACCTACGTGCTGTCCGGTGAGTTTGAATTTACCATCGGCGATGAGAAGCACGTAGTTACCGCAGGCGATACGCTGTACAAACAGCCGAATATCATGCACGGCTGCGTGTGCCTGAAAGCCGGCACCCTGCTCGATACCTTCACTCCGGTGCGTCAGGATTTCCTGAAAGCATAAGTGCCGACACATCAGCCGCTTTTCATCACGAAAGGCGGCGATTCTTTATAGCCCCTTTCCCCTTCCCGCTTTTCAGATTCCGCACGAATTTTCACGCATTCCGCTGAGATCTAACGTCGATTTCCATCACAGTCGCCGAAAAATAAGGCGCGTTATGCTAGTGCGTATCTGCCGTCACTGGTCAGGAAATGAAAAGGGAATTTTATGAAAGTACTCTCACTTAACGATCTTCACCCAGCGGATGTGCTGCTCTTCTCACCAGAAAAGAAAAGTTTTATTTCCTGGGCGATTACCTTTTTGACCGATGCCCCGGTCAGTCACGCCGCGATGTATTTTGAGACCTGCCCGCCCACCATCGTGGAAGAAACGCCGCCACAGGTAACCACCAACCCTGCTGAAAAGCGTTTTAAGGGCCGCACCATTCATGTTTATCGCCACACAACAGCATCGCCGCTCAGGCCTGTCACTCAGGCGGCGCGCCAGCACCTGAATAATCAGGAACCCTATGACCATGCCGGGCTGTATATGGTTGGTTTGTTGTTGATGTATAAAAAATTCTCGATAACCAGCCAAAAACAGCAGGTGATTATTCGCATACTGAAAAAGCTGACCGCGACGATAACTCAGTTTATTCAGCAACAGCAGACGCCCGGTAAGCATCCGATGGTCTGTTCACAGTTCGTCGCCCAATGCTTTGAAGATGCCGGAAGCGCCTTCCGCCTGCAGTTCCGTCATGCCACGCAGCTGGATTCGGCCATAGGCGAAACGCTGCTCGATAAAGCCGCCGACTGGATGAAGCAGCGCCAGGTGACCTTTAATCAATATGATATGAACGCCGCGCCGGAAACCGCCAGCGATGAAGCGCTGTGCGAAGCTCTGCACCACGCCTTTATGGACAATAACACGCAACCGACACCCGCCATGACCGATGCGCTGGCGGAAGCCATTTTCTATTTTGCCCAGGCGCACGCGTCGCTGTTAGGCCTTGATACCACCGTCGGGCGCTTCGATGCGCTGGCTGCGCTGCGGACCAACCAAAATATGTTTGTCTCGCCGGGCGATTTGATGCGCCATTGCACAAATTTAACGCCAATCGGTATTGTGATGATTCCGACAAATAACTGACGGGTCATACAACGTATACATTCTGGATGTTTCCAGAATAAGCCTTTTATTGTGATCAAAGCCTCATCTTTTTCGCTGAGGCTTTATATTTTTCACCCTCAACAAAGATTAGCGCCTTAATCATTTTAACAATCAATTATATCACGCTTAATAGATATTTCGGCTGTCAACTTCCATACCAGAAGCCCCGAATGGTGCTGGCTGAGGGACAAAAACGCCATCGCCGTCACTATAATGAAACATCGTTTCGACTCCGATCACATTTTCACGATTAATCGCATGACGTAGAAACAAATCGCAATAAAATAAATTTAAAACGGTGTTTTATAAAATGATTGTCGCAAAGCATGAGATTTTGAAACGCAACAACACCGAACAATGGACGAAGTTAATTTTTATTGCATTACATTCACTTACAGGGAAAGGCTGCATGACCGACACCAAGTTAACGCTTTAAACGCTCTGGCGCCAGCAGGCGCGAGGGATGTAACCAACACCCAATCCGTTTGACACACTTGTTCGCCAGGTAGGTATGTATGAATGAAAACAGAATGCTGGGTTTGGCGTGGATTTCACCCTATATAATCGGGTTGATAATCTTCACGGCCTTCCCGTTCGTTTCATCTTTCTTCCTCAGTTTTACTGAGTATGACTTGATGAGTCCGCCGGTGTTTAACGGCATCGAAAACTATCGCTACATGTTTACTGAAGATGCGCTCTTCTGGAAATCCATGGGCGTAACTTTTGCCTACGTATTTTTGACAATCCCATTAAAACTGGCATTTGCTTTAGGGATTGCGTTTGTTCTTAACTTTAAATTACGCGGAATCGGCTTCTTCCGTACCGCTTACTATATCCCGTCTATCCTCGGTAGCTCCGTGGCTATCGCGGTACTTTGGCGCGCGCTGTTCGCCATCGACGGCCTGCTGAATAGCTTTATCGGCGTATTCGGTTTCGATCCGGTCAACTGGCTGGGCGAACCGTCTCTGGCGCTGATGTCCGTAACTCTGCTGCGCGTATGGCAGTTCGGCTCCGCGATGGTTATCTTCCTGGCGGCCCTGCAAAACGTTCCGCAGTCTCAGTACGAAGCGGCGATGATCGATGGCGCCTCTAAATGGCAGATGTTTATGAAAGTGACCGTGCCGCTGATTACGCCGGTTATCTTCTTCAACTTCATCATGCAGACCACTCAGGCATTCCAGGAGTTTACCGGACCGTACGTCATCACCGGCGGTGGCCCAACCTACTCAACGTACCTGTTCTCGCTGTACATCTACGACACAGCGTTCAAGTACTTCGACATGGGTTACGGCGCGGCGCTGGCATGGGTTCTGTTCCTGGTTGTAGCAGTCTTCGCTGCCATTGCCTTTAAGTCTTCAAAATACTGGGTGTTCTACTCCGCCGATAAGGGAGGCAAAAATGGCTGATATTCAACAAATCTCCGACGCAAGAAGCATCGCTGAACGTGAGGTTGCCCGCACCCTTCGCCGTGAGAAGATCAACGCATGGGTTCGCTACACCATCCTGCTGATTGTCGGTCTGTTAATGCTCTACCCGCTGGCGTGGATGTTCTCGGCATCGTTCAAACCGAACCACGAGATCTTCACCACGCTGAGCCTGTGGCCGGCACACGCCACCTGGGACGGCTTTATTAACGGCTGGAAAACCGGTACCGAGTACACCTTCGGTCATTACATGCTGAACACCTTCAAGTATGTGATCCCGAAAGTGATTCTGACCATTATCTCCTCCACTATCGTGGCGTACGGCTTTGCCCGCTTCGAGATTCCATGGAAGAAGTTTTGGTTCGCGACGCTCATCACCACCATGCTGCTGCCGAGCACCGTACTGCTGATTCCTCAGTACCTGATGTTCCGTGAAATGGGCATGCTGAACAGCTATATGCCGCTGTACCTGCCGCTGGCCTTCGCCACGCAAGGGTTCTTCGTCTTCATGCTGATTCAGTTCCTGCGCGGCGTACCGCGTGATATGGAAGAAGCAGCGCAGATTGACGGCTGTAACTCCATTCAGGTGCTGTGGTATGTGGTGGTACCGATTCTGAAGCCGGCGATTATCTCCGTCGCCCTGTTCCAGTTCATGTGGTCCATGAACGACTTTATCGGCCCGCTGATCTACGTCTATAGCGTTGATAAGTACCCGATTGCACTGGCACTGAAAATGTCCATCGACGTCACCGAAGGGGCGCCGTGGAACGAAATTCTGGCAATGGCGAGCATCTCCATTCTGCCATCCATCATTGTGTTCTTCCTGGCGCAGCGCTACTTCGTACAGGGCGTTACCAGCAGCGGAATTAAAGGTTAAGAGGGATATATCATGGCTGAAGTTATTTTCAACAAACTGGAAAAAGTGTACTCCAACGGCTTCAAAGCGGTACATGGTATCGACCTGAAAATCGCAGAAGGTGAGTTTATGGTTATCGTCGGTCCGTCCGGCTGCGCCAAATCCACCACCCTGCGTATGCTGGCTGGCCTGGAAACCATCAGCGGCGGCGAAGTCCGCATCGGTGAGAAGATCGTCAACAACCTCGCGCCGAAAGAGCGTGGGATTGCGATGGTGTTCCAGAACTATGCGCTGTATCCGCACATGACCGTACGTGAGAACCTGGCGTTTGGCCTGAAGCTGAGCAAAATGCCGAAAGATCAGATCGACGCCCAGGTAAACGAAGCGGCGAAAATCCTCGAACTGGAAGAGCTGCTGGACCGTCTGCCGCGTCAGCTCTCCGGTGGTCAGGCACAGCGTGTGGCCGTAGGCCGCGCGATTGTGAAAAAGCCGGACGTGTTCCTGTTCGATGAACCGCTGTCGAACCTGGATGCCAAGCTGCGTGCCTCCATGCGTATCCGTATTTCCGACCTGCACAAGCAGCTGAAGAAATCCGGCAAGCCGGCAACCACCGTTTACGTTACCCACGATCAGACCGAAGCGATGACCATGGGCGACCGTATCTGCGTGATGAAGCTCGGCCACATCATGCAGGTAGACACCCCGGACAATCTGTACCACAAACCGAAAAACATGTTCGTTGCAGGCTTTATCGGCGCGCCGGAAATGAACATCCGCGCCAGTAAACTGGTGAGCAAAGAGGGTCGACTGAACCTGAGCATCGGCGATGAGTTTATGCCGCTGAGCGAAGATCTGCACAACAAGCTGACGGCGCAAGAAAATCAGGAAGTGTTCTACGGTATTCGTCCGGAATTCGTCTCCCTGTCCGACGAGCCGTTCGCTGAAGGCGGCTGCAGCGGTGAGATGGTCCGCGTGGAAAACATGGGGCACGAGTTCTTCGTTTACCTGAAAGTCGCGAACTACGAGCTGACGGCACGCATCCCTTCAGATGAAGCTAAGCCAATGATTGATAAGGGGCTTCATCGCAAGGTGTACTTTAAGTTTGACATGAATAAATGCCATATTTTTGACGCTAAAACTGAACAGAACCTCTCCCTCTAATCTGGAGTATTAAAATGAAAAAAGTGCTTTTAAGCGCAGCAATCTCCGCCACTCTGGGCCTTACCGCCCTGCCGTCTATGGCTAAGGATGTTGACCTTCGTATGTCCTGGTGGGGCGGCAATGGCCGTCACCAGGTCACACTGAAGGCGCTGGAAGAGTTCCACAAGCAGAACCCGGACATTAACGTAAAAGCGGAATACACCGGCTGGGACGGACACTTATCCCGTCTGACCACCCAGATCGCTGGCGGTACCGAGCCGGACGTGATGCAGACTAACTGGAACTGGCTGCCGATCTTCTCCAAAAACGGCGACGGCTTCTACGACCTGAACAAAATGAAGGACGTGATCGACTTAAGCCAGTTTGATGCCAAAGAGCTGCAGTCCACCACCGTCAACGGCAAGCTGAACGGGATCCCAATCTCCGTCACCGCGCGCGTGTTCTACTTCAACGACGAAACCTGGAAACAGGCTGGCGTTGAATACCCGAAAACCTGGGACGACCTGATGGCTGCGGGTAAAACCTTTGAAAGCAAGCTGGGTAAACAGTACTACCCGGTGGTACTGGAGCACCAGGATACCCTGGCGCTGCTGAACTCTTACATGATTCAGAAGTACAACATCCCGGCGATTGATGAAAAGGCGAAGAAATTCTCCTACACCAAAGAGCAGTGGGTTGAGTTCTTCCAGATGTATAAAAAGCTGGTCGATAGCCACGTGATGCCGGACACCAAATACTATGCGTCATTTGGTAAGAGCAACATGTATGAGATGAAGCCGTGGATTCAGGGTGAGTGGGGCGGTACCTACATGTGGAACTCCACCATTAACAAATACTCTGACAACCTGAAGCCGCCAGCGAAGCTGGAGCTGGGTAGCTACCCAATGCTGCCGGGCGCCACCGACGCGGGTCTGTTCTTCAAACCGGCGCAGATGCTGTCTATCGGTAAGTCGACTAAGAACCCGGAAGCGGCAGCGAAAGTGATCAACTTCCTGCTGAACAGCAAAGAAGGCGTGGATACGCTGGGCCTGGAGCGTGGCGTGCCGCTGAGCAAGGTTGCGGTGAAATACCTGACCGAAGACGGCATCCTGAAAGAGAGCGATCCGTCCGTTGCTGGCCTGCGTCTGGCACAGTCTCTGCCGGCGAAACTGAGCGTGTCTCCGTACTTCGACGATCCGCAGATCGTGGCCCAGTTCGGTACCACTCTGCAGTACATCGACTATGGTCAGAAATCGGTTGAAGACGCGGCAGCCGACTTCCAGCGCCAGGGTGAACGTATCCTGAAACGCGCTATGCGCTAATCGCGCCATCATGTGTTAATACCCTGCAACTTCGGTTGCGGGGTATTTTTTTATTCAAGGAGAAAGGACATGAAAGGCAAAATCATCCCGCTGAATTTCCGCCATCAGAAGGACAGCGAAACCGGTCACGAGGTGATCCGGATGACGCCACCACACATTATTTGCCACCGGAACTACTTCTACCAAAAATGCTTTACCCGCGATGGGAGCAAGCTGATTTTTGGCGGCGCGTTCGAGGGGCACTGGAACTATTACTTACTGGATATTGCCGCCCAACAGGCAACCCAGCTGACCGACGGCGCAGGCGATAACACCTTCGGCGGATTTCTTTCCGACGACGACCAGTCATTATGGTACGTCAAAGATACCCGCCAACTGCGTCGCGTGGATCTCACGACGCTGGAAGAACATGTGGTGTACGAAGTGGATGACCAATGGGTGGCCTACGGCACCTGGGTCGCCAACTCCGACTGCACGCAGCTTGTCGGCATTGAGATTAAGAAAAGCGACTGGCAGCCGCTCACCGACTGGTCAAAGTTCCGCGCCTTCTACTTCACTAACCCGGAATGCCGCCTGATTAATATTGACCTGAAAACCGGGGAACAGCGGACCATTTTGCAGGAAAAACGCTGGCTCGGTCATCCGATTTACCGCCCGTTCGACGACAATACCGTTGCGTTCTGCCATGAAGGGCCGCGCGATGCGATTGACGCCCGCATGTGGTTGATTAACAACGACGGCAGTAACGTTCGCTGCGTGCGCCAGCAGCAGCCAGGCGAGAGCTTTACGCATGAATTTTGGGTGCCGGACGGCTCGGCGCTCTATTACGTCGCCCATCAGGAAAACAGCCCGCACCGCTATCTGTACAGCGCCGATCCTGCAACGCTGGAAAATCGCCAGCTGATGGAGATTCCGCCCTGCTCTCACCTGATGAGTAACCACGACGGTTCACTGGTCGTCGGCGACGGCGCGCCGCATAAAACCGGGGATATCAGCCTCAACGATCCGTTTATCTGGGTGTTCGATCTGAAAACCGGCGACAAGAAAGCCATCTGTCAGCACAACAGCAGCTGGAAGGTGCTGGACGGCGATCGCCAGGTGACGCATCCGCATCCGTCGTTCTCGCCGGACGGGAAGTGGGTGCTATATACCTCGGACGCTGAGGGGATGCCAGCGCTGTATTTAGCGAAGGTGTAAAAAAAGCCGGGTGGCGGCTGCGCCTTACCCGGCCTACAAGGTGCGTCAAACGTAGGCCCGGTAAGCGTAGCGCCACCGGGCTCTGCATCACACGCCGATATCCCGCAATTTCTCGCCTTTCATCAGCTTGCGTTCAATATGCTCCAGCGTCACCCCTTTGGTTTCTGGAATCAGCCAGAAGGTCACACCGATAAAGTCGACGTTCAGCGCGGTATACAGCCAGAACGTACCCGCCGCGCCGATGGCATCCAGCAGCGTCAGGAAGGTAGCCCCGATAATCATATTCGACACCCAGTTGGTGGTGGTGGAACAGGTGATACCGAAATCGCGGCATTTCAGCGGCTGGATTTCCGAGCACAGGATCCACACCACCGGTGCGGCGCTCATGGCGTAACCGGCGATGCACATCATCGTCATCCCCACCGACAGCCAGGAGAGCCCGTTTGATGCCGTGCCGTTATCAAACTGCATCAGACAGTAGCCCAGCACCAGCGTCCCCACGGCCATCACGCTAAAGCCGTTTTTCAGCGCCGGTTTGCGCCCGGCTTTATCCACGGTGAACACGGCGATAAAGGTGGCAAACATAAAGGTCAGGCCAACCACCAGCGTGGCGATCATCTGCTGTTCCGTGGTGGTGAACCCGGCCATTTTAAAGATGCGCGGCGCGTAGTACATGATGATATTCATGCCGGTGAACTGCTGCATCGCCTGTAACAGCATGCCGAGGAACACCGCGCGGCGCACGTTGCGGTTAACCTTAAACAACGCCCAGCCGCCCTGCTTCAGCTTCAGGCTTTCGCGGATTTCGTTCAGTTCATCACGCGCCTTCTCTGAGGTGTCGCGCTGGGTACGCGGCATGAGCGAAGGATCGTTACTGATTGAAGCCATATTTTCCTGCCAGACAGAGTAAGACATACAACGAAAGTAAGAGATCGATGAACAGGAGTGTCAGGCGGGAAAGGTTATTAACATGGACAATATTGCTGCGCCACATCGTTTTGTGATGGACATTTAACTTTCACATGAAAGCCCATCATGTTACATCGCCTCTATAAGAGGCAGTATACATAGGTGATAATTTCATTATCATCATTTCAGCATGGATTATTCGCACCTTACAATATGGATAAATCTCATGCTTCTCATGCTTTTCACAGGCATAAAAAAACCTGCCGGAGCAGGTTTTTTTATTGGGCAGGCTAAAAATTAACGTGCCAGCCAGCCGCCGTCTACGGCAACGGTATAGCCGTTGATGTAGTCAGATGCCGGGGAAGCCAGGAACACGATCGGCCCCATCAGGTCGCTCGGCAGACCCCAACGGCCAGCCGGGATACGATCGAGGATAGCGGCGCTACGCTCTTCGTCAGCACGCAGCTGCTGGGTGTTGTTGGTCGCCATGTAGCCCGGTGCAATCGCGTTGACGTTGATACCGTGTTTCGCCCACTCGTTCGCCATCAGACGGGTTACGCCCATTACGCCGCTCTTGGAAGCGGTGTAAGACGGAACGCGGATGCCGCCCTGGAAGGAGAGCATGGAAGCGATGTTGATGATTTTGCCGCCTTTGCCCTGCGCGATAAAATGCTTAGCTGCGGCCTGAGACATAAAGAACACGCTCTTGATGTTCAGGTTCATAACATCGTCCCAGTCTTTTTCGCTGAAGTCGATCGCGTCTTCACGACGGATCAGGCCAGCGTTGTTGACCAGGATATCGATATGGCCGAATTCCGCCACCGCACGCTCCAGCAGCGCCGGGATGCCGTCGATCTGACGCAGGTCAGCGGTCAGGCTCAGGAAACGACGACCCATCGCGGTTACACGTTCGATGGTTTCAGTCGGTTCAACAATGTTGATACCCACAATGTCGCAGCCCGCTTCAGCCAGACCCAGCGCCATACCTTGACCCAGACCGGTATCACAACCAGTAACAACGGCAACTTTGCCCTGCAGAGAGAATGAATCCAAAATCATTTTATATTCCTTATCGTTAGCGCCTGTACCGGACAGGCATCATTGAACTAATGCTGTCCGCGACTAGCGCAGATCCTTCACTGCTACATGATCCATGTCATCAAAGACCTGGTTCTCACCCACCATCCCCCAGATGAAGGTATACGCTTTGGTACCTACGCCTGAATGGATCGACCAGCTCGGCGAAATCACCGCCTGTTCGTTGTGCATCACGATATGACGCGTTTCCTGCGGCTGCCCCATCATATGGAACACGCAGCTGTCTTCATCCATATTGAAATAGAAGTAGACTTCCATGCGGCGCTCGTGGGTATGGCACGGCATGGTATTCCACAGGTTGCCTGGCGCCAGTTCGGTCAGGCCCATGCTGAGCTGACAGGTTTCGAGTACGTCCGGCACGAAATATTTATTGATGGTACGGCGGTTACTGGTGAGGTTATCGCCGAGGGTTACCGGTGCCACATCGGCAGGGGTTACTTTTTTGGTCGGGTAAGTGGTGTGTGCCGGCGCGCAGTTGTAGTAGAACTTCGCCGGTTTCGCCGCGTCGACGCTGGCGAAAACCACTTCTTTAGCCCCTTTGCCCACGTATAACGCGTCGCGATGGCCAATTTCGTAGCACTGGCCATCAACGGTGATGGTACCCGCGCCGCCAATGTTGATGACGCCCAGCTCGCGGCGCTCCAGGAAGTAACTCACGCCAAGCTGCTTGCCCACTTCGCCGCCAACCGATACGGTTTTCGCCACCGGCATGATGCCACCAACGATAATGCGATCGATATGGCTGTACACCATGGTGTATTCGTCGGCGACAAATACCTGCTCAACTAAAAACTCTTCGCGAAGCCCCTGCGTATCCAGCGTTTTAGCATGAGCGCTATGAATGCTCTGTCTTACTTCCACCTGAACCTCCAGGAAAATGTGGTCTTATGTTCTATTACAGAACGAAACTTCGTTCCGTTTTGTTAATGCACGTATCTTATCCCTGATGAAATGGGTTTTCAATTGCAAATAAAACATCGTTTCATTTTTTCTGTGAATTAATATCAAAAATGCAAATGGGATCACGAATACGCCGTTCCCCACCCTCAGCTAAAAACAAAAAACAATATTATTCATCGAGTTACATTTTCTTTGAAAAATACTCTGTAGAAGGTGAATGATGGAGCAAAATCAAAGATGCGCTTGACGGGAGGAGAAAAGGCTTATCAAAAAAGTCGCAGAAATGATGATTTTTCGTATAAAGTGCGTCTGCCATCACAAACATTGAAACAGTGTTTTGATAAATTGACACCTAATTTTTAAAATGACATCCACATCGGCCAGCGAAGTTGATAGCACCTCGCGACCGCATCAGTAAAAGGAGAGCACCATGGCTAAAGGCATGCGGGTAAAATTGAATTATGAGGTCAGCCGCGACCCGGACACCGGCGCGGAGGTCACCCGCTTAACACCACCAGAAGTCACCTGTCATCGTAACTACTTCTATCAGAAGTGTTTCTTTAACGATGGTAGCCATCTGCTGTTTGCTGGTGAGTTCGATGGCCATTGGAACTACTACTTACTGGATGTGGCGAACGCCGAAGCCGTACAGCTGACCGAAGGCGCTGGCGACAACACCTTTGGTGGTTTCCTGTCTCCGGACGACAAATCCCTTTACTACGTTAAGAACGACCGCACTCTGCTGGAAGTAAATCTTGAAACCCTGGCCGAGCGCGAAGTCTATCGCGTGCCGGACGACTGGGTTGGCTACGGTACCTGGGTGTCCAACAGCGACTGTACCAAGCTGGTTGGCATTGAAATCGCCAAAAGCGACTGGACGCCGCTGAACGACTGGAAACTGTTCCACGACTTCTTCCATAAAGGCCCGCACTGCCGCCTGCTGCGCGTCGATCTGCAAACCGGCGAAAGCGCGGTGATCCACGAAGAGAAAAACTGGCTCGGCCATCCGATCTACCGTCCGTTTGACGACAACACCGTCGCATTCTGCCACGAAGGCCCGCACGACCTGGTCGACGCGCGCATGTGGATGGTCAACGAAGACGGCAGCAACGTACGTAAAGTTAAAGAACATGCGGAAGGCGAAAGCTGCACCCACGAATTCTGGGTTCCGAATGGCTCCGCGCTGGTTTACGTTTCTTATCTGAAAGGCAAACAGGGTCGTACCATTTACCGTTTCAACCCGGACACCAACGTCAACGAAGCGTTGATGCAAATGCCGGCCTGTTCACACCTGATGAGTAATTTCGACGGCACCCTGCTGGTCGGCGACGGCTCCGGTACCCCGGTCGACGTGAAGGACACCAGCGGCTATACCATCGATAACGATCCGTATCTGTACGCGTTTGACGTAGCGAAGAAAGCCTACTTCCCGGTTGCCCGTCACGATACGTCGTGGGCAACGGTACAAAACAGCCGTCAGGTGACTCACCCGCATCCGTCCTTTACCCCGGACGACAGCGCGGTGCTGTTCAGCTCTGACAAAGACGGCAAGCCGGCGCTGTATATCGCCAAACTGCCAACCGAACGTAAGTTCATGCAAGCATAAGAATTTTGAGTTTAGTGTTTCTGTAACTGGCCTTGCCCTCCTCTGGAGGGCTTTTTTTTGTCGATGATTTACACAGATGTTGCCTTAGTTATTCCCAGATGCGGACGGTCCCTCTCCCTTTTTAGTCCCTGTCTCTTACACACAAATTCGCAGGACAAAACCTGATATCTATCCGTAAGGTGAAAGGTTCCGTCCACTTTGCGTCAGGTGGAACATGGCATCTTTTCACTGGTGAACGTGTTAAGGGGGATAACCGCATCCCCCTTAACAATCCCTGCGGCCCGCAGGGATGTGGGCTGAGGGCGCGGCTTTACAGGGT
>NZ_LXEU01000022.1 GCF_001654985.1 Kluyvera georgiana ATCC 51603 | reverse complement strand
ACAATTTATGTGGCGAGAGCTGAAAAGGAGCGCAATGGAGTGATTAATCCAAATGCACCTCCCTTTTCCCTGATAACTGTCACCGGCGATCTGTGTACAAGAGATAGTTTTAGGGAGAAGAGTCTTTTAGTGTGCGCAGTACCTTCGTTCGCCACAAAAACGAAAACCCCCGGCCAAATGCTCCGGGGGGAAAACGGATGAGGGTCCGGTTTTGTTTATTTAGAAGGAGTAAGCCACACCAACACGCAGACGGGTCTGACGTTCATCGGTCGATTTCACACCCACGTTGCCCACTTCAAAATACGGGGACCAGTTTTTGTCCCACTTGTAGGCCATCTTAGCGTTATATTCGGTGCTGTACGGTTTATTATCGTTACGATACAGGCTCTTATGATTATCATCAGCTACGGTACTGCGTGCATAAACGTAGTTCAGTTCTACACGCCAGTCGCCCATCGCCCAGCCAACCCAGGTATCCACTTTATTGACTTTATCATCCACGCCGCCGCCGTTGCTGGAGGTTGCCGGTACACGGGTATATTCATAACGGTAACGCGCCGCCACATAAAAACCATTATCAAAGCTGTACTGCGCGTGCAGATACGGTTTATAGATGGAGAAGCTGTCTTTACTCTCAATATTAAAGCCTGGGTTCAGGGCGAAGTTATCCGTCGCCTTCCAGCGCCAGTTAATGGATTCTTCGTGACCATTCCCCACCATTTCGTTAAACGGACGATCCTGTTTATCAGTATCACCACCCGTTTTCCATTTTGCTTCGACGCCAAAACCAAGACCGTTATCAAACCGATGAGATACCGCAACACGGTCAGCGTTTGAACCGCTGTCAATATATTCATGACGCAGGTCAACGGTTACCGCAGATGCAGCGAAAGACATGCCAGATAATACGGCCAGGGCCAGAGTTTTCTTTAACATTTGCCATCCCTCAATTGAAATTATGTTTCTTTTTTATGAAATTGGATTTTATTTTTTCCAAATTTCTATTTTAGTGATCGAGATCGTAATTATTTGTTTCAGAAAATCTGGCACAGAGAGGACGTGATAAAGCTCAACAAAAAACAGACATAACCCTCAAAAAATAAAACTTAGATCACAAAGATTTATTTTACATGAATTAAATTTTCTATAATTTACTTAATTTACATTAACTTACCAAAAAAGAAGTAACATGAGTTATTCTTAGCAATAGTAATAATTTATGTTTAAGCAATGACTCGGCTAAGCATTTACTCATTCATATCTCTTACAAATGACACAAATAAAAATAAATATATAAAGGAAGGAACTAGACACGAATACTTTCGTGGTCTCTTAACTCAGCGTATAGAAACAAAAAAAGACCTCGAATGAGGTCTTTTTGAAAGGGAAAAAAGAATGGAGAAACTAAAGCAGAGTTACTGAATGTCTCGCTCGACGGCAAGGGCAACCCCCTGACCACCACCGATGCACAGCGTCGCCAGGCCTTTACGTGCATCGCGTTTAATCATCTCGTGAACCAGAGAAACCAGGATTCGGCAGCCCGATGCGCCTATCGGATGCCCCAGAGCAATCGCCCCGCCGTTGACGTTAACCTTCTGCTCGTTCCATTCCAGCATTTTACCCACCGAAATGGCCTGCGCGGCGAAAGCTTCATTAGCCTCAATCAAGTCAACATCATTCAACTGCCATCCTGCACGCTCCAGGCATCGTCGCGTGGCATAAACCGGTGCAATCCCCATTAACGCGGGATCCACCCCCACGCTGGCAAACGCACGGATCCGCGCCAGGATAGGTAACCCCAATTCAAGCGCTTTGCTTTCGCTCATCATCAACACCGCCGCCGCGCCGTCGTTAATCGACGAAGCGTTACCCACCGTCACCGAGCCCGACAGATCGAAAGATGGGCTCAGACGCGCCAGTGCTTCCGCGCTGGCATCGGTTTGCGGCTGCTCATCGGTATCGACAATCTGCGGCTGACCACCAGGCTGTGGGTTTATCACCGGAACGATTTCGTCGCGAAAGCGCCCCGAGTCGATAGCCTTGCGGGCTTTATGCTGTGAGCTTAACGCCCAGGCATCCTGCTGCTCGCGGCTGATGCCATACTCACGCGCCAGATTTTCCGCCGTAACGCCCATATGATAATCGTTGAAGGCGTCCCACAGGCCATCATGCACCAGGCTATCGATAAGTTGGCTATTGCCCAACTGCGCGCCGGTGCGGCTGTCGGTCAACACGTGCGGCGCGCGGCTCATATTTTCTTGCCCGCCGGCGATAACCACATCGGCTTCACCGCATTGAATCGCCTGGGTCGCCAGATGCAGCGCCTTCAGCCCCGATCCACAGACGTCGTTAATGGTGATGGCCGATACGGTATTCGGCAGCCCCCCTTTTATCGCGGACTGCCGCGCCGGGTTTTGCCCGGTACCTGCGGTCAGAACCTGGCCAATAATCACTTCGTCGATCGACGTCGCGGCAATGCCGCTGCGTTCGACCAACGCGTTGATCACCAGGCTACCCAGTTCGACGGCGGAATGACGCGCAAGCGCCCCCTGAAAACAGCCGATGGGCGTACGGACAGCACCTACGATAACGACATCTTTCATCTCAACCTCAGCGCAAAATAACCTGCGTATAGTAGATGATTGTTATCAACTTTTTTCGCAATTGTTTAAAAAAGTGAGTCTTATCACAAAGGAATTGCTTATCGTATGCGCTACGTCGACACCTGCTGGAGGTACTGACGCAGCCAGCTTCCCGCCGCGCCCAGGGGAGCCTCTTTATGCCAGAGCAAATCGATAGAAACCGACATGGGCCAGCCCGTAATATCCAGCATAGTCAGCTCCGCCGAACTGGCAAATTCATCCACCAGCGCACAGGGCAACACGCACCATCCCAGCCCCTGCGCCGCCATGCTCAACAGCATCAGATAGTTGGGTGCCGACCATACCGGCCCGCGCGCGGGTGCTGAGCGATTCTCCAGATAGGTATTCAACCGCAGCTCGCGCCACGTGCGCAGTTGCTCCCACTCCACGCGGGCCTGCGCGGTCAGAGGATGATCGGGAGAGACATAGACCGCCATGCGCGTCTGCATCGGCAGGCGGGTATGACCAATATCGGTCGGATAGTCGTCGCGCGCCTCAATCAACCCCACCTGCGCGCGGCCTTTTTGCAACAGATCGACCACATCATCATCCTCCCCCACCAGACATTCAAACTCGGTATGCGGGAAGCGACGGTCGAACTGCGCCAGCAGATCTTCCAGCACGTCCGGATGCAGAGTATCCGACAGTACAAAGGTTAAACGCGCTTCCGTTTCACCGCGCAATGAAACCGCCAGCTCATCAAGCCGTTCACTGGCGGCGAGGATCGCCTGCACGTAGCTCAGCACCCGCTGGCCTTCCGGGGTCAATACCGGTTGGCGCGCAGAACGATCGAACAATGTGACGCCGAGATCCACCTCCAGATGGGCGATGGCGGTACTGATCGTCGACTGACTTTTGCGTAGACGGCGCCCCGCGGCGGAAAAGGAACCGCAGGAGACGGTTTCAACGAAGGCGGTCAGAGCTTCGGGGGAATAGCGCATGAAGTATCTACTTTATCGATGGATTCTATCTTTTACTTATCACATTTACCCATAAAATGCGCATAACAGTGTTCAATAAAACGAAGGTCATCAGATGCAACACGATTTATTACATCGCAGAAAGCTCCCGGAGCGTATTTTCCACGCCGTGTGCTTTGAAGGGATCGCCACCGCGATCCTCGCCCCTACCGCCGCCTGGCTGATGCAGCGGTCCGTGCTGGAAATGGGGGGGCTCACGATTATTCTGGCCACCACCGCCATGGTGTGGAACATCATCTACAACGCCGTTTTCGACCGCCTGTGGCCGGTCACTCGCGTAAAGCGGACGGCAAAAGTGCGCGCCCTGCACGCCCTGGGATTTGAGTGTGGGTTTATCGTCATCGGCGTCAGCATCGTGTCGTTCGTGCTGGGGGTGACGTTGCTGCAGGCACTCACGCTGGAGATTGGCTTCTTCCTGTTTTTCCTGCCTTACACCATGCTCTACAACTGGGCGTACGATACGCTACGCGATCGCATCATCAAACGCCGCCAACAGAATCTTTACGCACAAAATTAGTCTTCTTTTCAGGCCGATAACAAGCGGCCTGAAAATGTTCAGCCACACGAAAAGCTAATTATGGTAAATTGTCCGCCATTTTTTTGGTTTTATGGTTGATATATTCAGATAATGTCTAAAATTTGGTCTAAAGACGAAACTCTATGGAGCTTTGCCCTATATGGCACTGCCGTCGGAGCGGGCACCCTTTTCCTGCCCATCCAGCTAGGGGCCGCCGGTGCGGTAGTTCTGTTTATCACCGCACTGGTTGCATGGCCGTTAACGTACTGGCCGCACCGCGCTTTATGTCAGTTCATCCTTTCGGCTAACACGCCGGCAAGCGTTGGGATTACCGGCGCCGTCACCCACTACTATGGCAAAAAGATCGGCAGTTTAATCACCGCGCTCTATTTCATTGCCTTTTTCGTGGTGGTCTTGATCTACGCCGTCGCTATCACCAATTCGCTGGCCGAGCAGATTTCCCGCTATACGCCCGTCGATTTACCCTTGCGTGCATTGATTAGCCTGGGCGTGGTGCTGCTGCTGAACCTGATCTTCCTGACCGGTCGACAAACCACTATCCGCGTGATGGGCATGCTGGTGTTCCCGCTGATCGCCTACTTCCTGTTCTTATCCATCTATTTGACCGGAAGCTGGCAGCCGTCGCTGCTGACCACGCAGATGGAGGTCAACACGCAAACCTTGCATCAGGTGTGGTTGTCCATCCCCGTGATGGTTTTCGCTTTTAGCCATACGCCGATTATTTCGACTTTCGCCATCGACCGTCGAGAGAAATACGGCGAGCAAGCCATGGGTAAATGCAAAAAAATCATGAAGGTGGCGTATTTGGTTATCTGCCTGAGCGTGCTGTTCTTTGTATTCAGCTGTCTGCTCTCGATTCCGCCGTCATACATTACTACCGCAAAAGAGGAAGGCGTTACCATCCTCTCCGCGCTGTCGATGATGCCCAACTCTCCGGGCTGGTTGTCCATTTCCGGCATTATTGTGGCAGTCGTGGCAATGTCAAAATCGTTCCTCGGCACCTATTTTGGCGTGATTGAAGGGGCGAGTGAGATGGTGAAAGCGTCGCTGAATCAGGTTGGCGTGCGTAAGAGCCGCTCGTTCAACCGCGGGCTATCTATCCTGCTGGTATCCGCAGTAACGTTCATCGTCTGCTGCATTAACCCGAACGCGATTTCGATGATCTACGCCATCAGCGGCCCGCTGATCGCCATGATTCTGTTTATCATGCCGACGCTGTCGACTTACCTGCTCCCGGCGCTGAAGCCTTACCGCTCCATCGGTAGCCTGATTACGCTGATTGTCGGGTTGATGTGCGTATCGGTGATGTTTTTAGGCTGAACAATATTTGATGTAAAAAAGACCTGCCGGGGTAACCCGCCAGGTCTTTTTTATCACCGGAAAACGATGGGTTTACAGCGCCATATCGTGCTGCGGCGATGCGCTGGCCGGCTGCTCTTCAGCCGGTTTAGCCTGCGCAACCGGGGCGGCTGGCATCTCGATTACCGGCGGTTTGGTCAGTTCCAGCGTCGCGGCGGTGTCGTTCCACACCTGCTGGGTCAGCGCCACGTTGCCGTTCAGGTTCTGGCCAAAGCTCGGGATAATACTGTGGATTTTGCTCTGCCACTCCGGTGAGTTGAACTGTTCCGGGAACAGCTTCTTAATCACGTTGAGGGTGATAGGCGCGGCGGTAGAGGCCCCCGGTGATGCGCCCAGCAGCGCTGAAATGGTGCGCTGCTGATCCACCACCACTTCGGTACCCAGCTTCAACACGCCGCCTTTATCCGCATCTTTCTTGATGATCTGCACGCGCTGACCGGCCTGAATCAACTTCCAGTCCTCTTTACGCGCCTGCGGATAGTACTCTTTCAGCGCCGCAAAGCGGTCATCGTCGCTCAACATCACCTGGCTGATGAGGTATTTCACCAGGTCGAAATTATCCAGACCCACGTGGGTCATCGGCATGACGTTGCTGGTTGTGGTCGTGCTCAGCAGATCGAAGAACGAACCTTGTTTCAGGAACTTCGTGGAGAAGGTCGCGAACGGCCCGAACAGCACCACGCGTTTACCGTCGATAAAGCGTGCATCAATGTGCGGCACCGACATCGGCGGCGCGCCCACGGAAGCCTGACCGTAAACTTTTTCCATATGCTGACGGGTCACGTCCGGGTTTTCGGTCATCAGGAAGGAACCGCCCACCGGGAAGCCCGCGTAGTTATCCGCTTCCGGAATACCGGTTTTTTGCAGTAGCTTCAATGCGCCGCCGCCTGCGCCGATGAAGACATACTTCGCGTCAATAGCATGCTGTTTGCCGCTGTTGACGTCTTCAATAGTCACGTGCCAGGAGTTATCGCCGTTGCGCTTAAATTCTGTCACTTCAGAGGAAGTTTGCAGCGTAAAGTGTTCGTTCTTTTGCAGGCTACCGATCAGCTGGCGGGTAATTTCACCGTAGTTGACGTCAGTACCGACCGGCGTCCAGGTGGCAGCCACCTTCTGCTGCGGATCGCGACCGGCCATGACCAGCGGCGCCCACTGGGCAATTTGCTGATGATCGGTAGAGAATTTCATGCCCTGAAACAGCGTAGTTTTTTGCAGCGCATCGTAGCGTTTGCCGAGATATTCCACATTTTTATCGCCCCACACAAAACTCATATGTGGAGTGGAATTAATAAAGGAGTGCGGATTATTCAATACGCCGCGCTTCACCTGCGCCGACCAGAACTGGCGCGAGATCATAAACTGTTCGTTAATTTCCAGCGCTTTAGTGACATCAATGCTGCCATCCGGGCGCTGCGGCGTGTAGTTTAATTCCATGTTAGCCGAGTGACCGGTACCGGCGTTATTCCAGCCGTTAGATGATTCTAATGCGACTTTATCGAGTTTCTCGACCATCACCTGCTTCCAGTCCGGCTGCAGCTCCTGAAGCCAGGTGCCCAGAGAGGCGCTCATGATGCCGCCGCCAATGAGCAGAACATCGGTTTTTTGCGTGGTTTCAGTATTGGCGTAAGCAGCGGAATTGACCAGCAGGGCGATGGTGGCGAGAGAAAATAGTTTTTTATTAATAGCAGGCATAATGATGATATTCGCATAGCTAAATGTAATGAGTGCGACAATAGTAGCGCACTTTTACATTATTTTAAAATATCACCCATTATTTAACAAAAAACATTAACAAATAGACTTTGGCTGCTTTTTTTAATTAAAAAAAGCAGCCTTACAGTTTGCGCGGAAATTAAATTAAGCTACGTATATTACAAACAATAATTAATGCAGACCAAACTCAGCCATTAATTGCTGACGCAGGACGACGAACTCTGTGCTGCTACGTTCGCGCGGGCGTGGCAGCGAAACTTCAATAGTGCGAATCGGGTCGCCCTTAATTTTCGGCAGAATCAGCACCCGGTCAGCGAGATAAATCGCCTCTTCCAGATCGTGCGTCACCAGCACCATCGTCATCTTTTCCGCATCACGAATACGAACAAGCTCTTCCTGCATGGTGATTTTAGTCATCGCATCCAGCGCGCCCAGCGGTTCATCCAGCAGCAGAATTTCTGGCTGAATGGTCAGGGCGCGGGCAATTCCCACACGCTGAGCCATGCCGCCGGAAAGTTGGTTCGGCAGCGCCTGCTCGCAGTGGCTGAGGCCCACCAGCTCAATCGCCTCTTTCGCCCGCGCTCTGGCCTGCTTGCGCGGCACGCCCTGTACGTCGAGGCTGAAGCTGACATTCTCCAGCACCGTCAACCATGGCAGCAGGCGTGGCTCCTGGAAAATCACCGCGCGCTCGCGGCTCATGCCATGCACCGCCTGACCGTCAATCACCACGTCGCCCGCATCCGGCGTTTCCAGCCCCGCCAGAATACGCAGCAGCGTGGTTTTCCCGCAGCCGCTCGGCCCAACGATGGCAATGCTCTGCCCGCTCTCAATCTGTAAGTTGAGGTCGCGGAAAACGTCGAACGGTTTACCTTCCAGCGAGAACGTTTTGCGTAAGCTACGAATCGAAATATCGCCGCGTGGCGTCTGAAGTGTCGCAGTCATCACACACCTTCCGTTTTCAGCAAAATATTAGAGGCTTTGAGC
>NZ_LXEU01000021.1 GCF_001654985.1 Kluyvera georgiana ATCC 51603 | reverse complement strand
TTTGAGCTGACCTTTTTTCAGCACGCCATCACGCTCGAGGATATCCAGCCAGAACTGCACGTCGTGTGGTTCGGACTGGCCGCCTTTACGCACGCCGTAGCCGGTAAAGTATTTCGCGACCTCCGGGTTCTCACCGCGTTCCTTGAGGATTTTGGCCATAATTTCGCGTACTTTTTCCGGATTGTCGCGAGCGTAGTCCAGGGCACGCGCCGACTCCACCACGAAGACGCGCGCCGCGTCAGGGTGCTGCTTAACGAAGTCGGCACGCAGCACCGTGAAGCCGCCGGCAATCGGCCCGAGTACGTCGGCATCGTTGAAGATTGGACGCAGGCCGCCGTGGCTGCGCGCCGACCCTTCAAAAGTGGTTTGCCAGTAGCCAAATGCCGCTACGTCGACCTGACCAGAGCGTAAAGTCTGTTCCAGCTGCGGGCCCGGCACCACCACCGGTTTCGCCGCGTTTTCCGGCAGATTGGCCTGACGCAGCGCCTCGCGCAACGTGTAATCCAGGTGTGCCCCCAGCGTATTCACCGCCACGCTTTTCCCGGCTAAATCTTTGATCGATTTAATCGAGCTGTCTTCCTTCACGTAGAAGATAGATTTGGTGGTCTCGTTAATACCGTTGGTGGGGTAAGCGGCGACAAAATCGTTACCGTTAGCAATGGCGTTAATCACCGCCGGCGTGGCCGCAGAACCGATATCAATGCTGTTCGACGCCAGCGCAAATAAAGACTCCGGGCCACCGCTGGCGTAACCGGCATTTTTAATCGACACTCCGGTATCCTTAAAATACCCCAGTGCGTCGGCTAATTCGTGGGCGGAAATACCGCCGTAGCTCGCCATATAGCGCATCGTGACTGCTTCCTGAGCCCGCACGGATGTGCTGATGCCAAAGAGGAAAAGTACCGCTACCCACGCAAAAGAGATCTGTTTTTTCATTATTGAAATTCCCATCAGGCTTAATTTAAAAACGCAAAATAACGTGCAAAATTAATGGTTACGTGAGTTCCAGCGACACAGACGACGCTGCAGCAGGACCAGAATGGCGTTCGCTAATAGCCCGGCAAACGCCAGCAGGAATATCGCCGCGAACATCATCGGTATTTGGAAGTTATATTGCGCATTCATCACCCGGAAACCGATCCCCTGATTCGCGCCAATCATCTCTGCGGCAATCAGCAACAGCAGCGCGGTCGTCGCGGAGAGACGTAGCCCGACAAAGATGGACGGCACCGAGGCAGGAACAATCACCCGGTAAAACAGCGTCAGTCGACCCGCACCAAAGGTCCGCGCCATCTCCAGCAGCTTGCCATCCACCTCTTTCACACCGCTAATGGTCGACAGCAGAATCGGGAACAGCGCCGCCCAAAAGATAACGAACACTTTTGACGTTTCGCCCAGACCCAGCAGCAGGATAAAGATGGGATACAGCGCCAGCGCCGAGGTCTGGCGGAAAAGCTGTAAGATCGGATCCAGTGCCTGCTCCAGCGGGCGTATTTGCCCCATAAACAGCCCCAGCGGAATCCCCACCACGATAGCGGCGGCAAAGGCTAACCCGGCGCGCTGTAAACTGATGGTGATGTCACCCAGCAGTGCGCCCTGAGTAATCCCGTTCCACAGTGCGGCAAAGATTTTATCCAGCGGCGGGATTACCGCAGCGTTAAGCCAGCCTGCCGTGCTGGCGATTTGCCAGCCGGCAAAAAACAGCACCAGCAGGCCGTAGCGAGCAATCAGCGACAGGCTGCGCTGATACCATTGCCGGTAAGCGGGCGCGGTTGTCTGGCGGGCCTTCAGGCGAATTCGGGTGGTGGAATAGAACATAGATCCTCCTCAAGCCACTTTGGCATTGCGCGCGGCGCTGTAGCGGTTATCGGCAAACGGCAGCCCCAGGTTTTCGCGCAGCGTCTTACCTTCATACTGGGTACGGAACAGGCCGCGTTTTTGCAGGATAGGCACCACCAGCTCGATAAAGTCGTCCAGCCCGCCCGGCAGCCACGGCGGCAGCACGTTGAAACCGTCTGCGGCCTCGTTCTCAAACCACGCCTGCAGCGTGTCGGCCACCTGCTCCGCGCTTCCCACCACGGTAAAGTGCCCGCGAGCGGTCGCAACCCACTGGTAGAGTTGGCGAATGGTGAAGTTGTTTTCGTCGGCGATCTGACGGATCAGCTCCGGGCGCGATTTCATGCCTTCAGTCACCGGCAGCGGCGGCAGCGGACCATCAGGATCAAATTTACCCAGGTCGATCCCCCCGCCGGCCAGGCCATTCAGCAGCGCAATGCCGTCGGCTTCGACGATAAGCGAAGTTAGCTTGTGGTATTTCTCTTTGGCCTCTTCTTCGGTGCGGCCGATAAACGGCGCGACACCGGGCATGATCAGCACGTGATCCGGGTTGCGGCCTGCCGCCCTGGCGCGAGATTTAATATCGCGATAGAAGGTCTGCGCCGTCTCCAGATGCTGGTGTGAGGTGAAAATGACTTCGGCGGTGGCAGCCGCCAGCGCACGTCCGCTTTCAGATTGCCCGGCCTGGACGATCACCGGCTGGCCCTGAGGAGAACGCGGCACATTCAGTGGCCCGCGTACTTTAAAGAATTTGCCGACGTGATTCGTGTCGTGCACTTTATTGCGATCAAAGAACTGGCCAGAGGCTTTATCACGCAGGAACGCGTCATCCTCGAAGCTGTCCCACAGCTTTTTGACCACTTCAACGTGCTCTTTCGCCCGCTGATAGCGATATTCGTGCGGATGCTGAGTATCGAGGTTGAAGTTATGCGCCGCAGCTTCCGTCGCCGTAGTCACGACGTTCCAGCCTGCACGGCCGCCGGAGATTAAATCCAGCGAGGCAAACTTGCGCGCCAGGTTGTACGGCTCTTCATAAGTGGTCGAGGCGGTCGCGATAAAGCCGATATTGTTGGTCAGCGGGGCCAGCGCGGAAAACAGCGTCACCGGTTCAAAACCGGCCACCTTGGCGGTGCCGCCATCGGTCACGCCGGAAGCCGGAATCGCCAGGCCATCGGCCAGGAAGTAAGCATCAAACAGCCCGCGTTCGGCGGTTTGCGCCAGCTGTTTGTGAAATTCAAAACTGGTTGCGCCGTCGGCAGGCTGATCCGGATGACGCCATGCCGCAATATGCTGGCCGCCGCCGGGAAGAAAAGCACCTAATTTGATTTGTCTGCTCATTCTGGTTTTCTCCTGATTCGATGCCGGGTAGTTGGGCTGAAACCAAGATAGCCAGAATGCGCAGCCATTCTGAAATAACAAATATTGAGTTCGTTATTTACATTTTTGCAATAAGAATTCTACTCCGTTACAACAATACGTTATTAGCTATCCGCTTTCGCTTCATCCACTGGAGGCTGCGGGCGCGAATTTTTACGCTGCCAGGCCGGAAGTTCCGCCAGTGTGATCCCGATGGGCACCACCCGATGCTTCAGACAAGCCACCCGCTGAGAACGATAGATCCCGCTATAGCCGGAGACCAGCCAGGCGACCACGCAGGCCATCGCGGCATACACGCCAACCTCCGCGCCAAACAGCTCAATCGCCATCAACGTCGAGGCGATCGGCGTGTTAGCGGCGCCAGCGCGTTACCCAGCGTGGCCCCGACATAGAATAAAGGCGTCACCTCGCCGCCTTTAAAGCCGCTGCCCAGCGACAGGACGGTAAAAGCCAGCTTGCCGACAAAGTCCCACGGTGCCAGAGGGTGCTGAAAAGCATCGACAATCACCGGAATACCCAGGCCAATATAACGCTCCCCCTGCAACAGATAGACCGCCAATGCCACAACCACCCCGCCGATAAACGGACGTAGCGGCGTATACGCCACGTATTTTTTCATCACGCCGCCAATCAGGTGCGTGGCATCAGCAAAGACGCGCGCCGCCAGGCCGAAACAGCAACCCGCAGCAATCACCGCCCCCAGCGTCCACAAGGAGAGTGGCGGAATCAACGACATTGCGTAGTGGGTATGGTGTACACCCCACATCAGGCCCACCTGGTCAGCCACCACCGCCGCCAGCAGGCAGGGGAAAATGGCGGTGTAGTGCATGCGGCCAATCGCCATCACTTCAAGGCCGAAAATAGCGCCGGCAAGCGGCGTACCGAATACCGAGGAGAAGCCAGCGCTGACCCCTGCCATCAACACCATTCGCCGCGCATCGTTATCGAACTTCAGCAACGAAGTAAACTGGTCAGCGATGGAAGCGCCCATTTGCACCGCCGTGCCTTCGCGCCCAACAGAGGCGCCAAACAGATGCGAAACGACGGTACCGATATACACCAGCGGCGTCATCCGCAGCGGAATGGTGTTCGCCGGACGATGTACTTCTTCAAGGATCAGGTTATTGCCGCCCTCCACCGAGCGGCCAAAGCGCAGGTAGAGCCAGCCGACGGTAAAACCGGCAAACGGCAGCAGCCAAATCAGCCAGGGATGGGTAATGCGCGTCGTGGTTGCCCAATCGAGTGAATAGAGGAAGAGCGCGGAGGCGGAACCGGCCAGTACGGCAATCACCGTCGCCAGCAGCAGCCACTGCACAAGAAAAAAAAAGCGTATTTTTACGCGCGAAGTGTTCAGAAATCATGGACGCATCCTTAGATGAATTGATCATCCTGGACGCGGTAGGGGTGTGCCTGTTCATTCCCGGTCCAGGAATAAAAACAGGCATCATCAGCCACACGGCGGTTAAAGGGGGAATGCCATCCCCTATCGCCCTACTTTGGCACATGAAACGTTTCAGCCAACTATTTCTCTTTCAACGACTCCAGTGGAAAAGCGCGATCCTGCACGACGGTTTTCATCACCAGCGTCGAGCGCAGGTGCTGTACGCCCGGCATCGCTGAGAGCTTTTGGTCGTAGAGCTTCTGAAACGACGAGAGATCGCGCGTGACCACCTGCATTAAATAGTCGGGGTCGCCAAACAGCCGCTGGGCCAGCACGATCTGTGGGATCTCTTCCACCGCCTCCTCAAAGGCGCTAACCGCTTTGCGGTCACCCTCTTTAAGCGTCGCAAACACCAGCGCCACAAAATTGAAGCCCATCTTGCCTGGATCAAGGTTGGCGCGATAGCCGGTAATAACGCCCTCCTGCTCCAGCGCCCGCAGGCGTCGATGGCACGGTGAGAGGCTCAGGTTTACCCGTTCAGCCAGCTCAGTGATAGATAAACGGCCATCCGCCTGTAGTTCAGCAAGAATTTTTCGATCAATGCTATCCATTTAGAGGATTCTCTCTCTAAGCGCCGAATCCCAGCATAACATTGAAAGCTCATTGCGCGGAAATAACGATATTCTTTCTCGATATCAGGTCAGGGTTTTCGGGAATAACGCAATGAAAAATAATGGAGAATGTGAGTCATGGAGATGAGCTTAGTGGCCGGTTTCTGGCTGGTATCGTTTTTGCTGATCATGACGCCTGGGGCCGATTGGGCCTACACCATCAGCGCCGGAATCCACGGTCGGCGCATTGTTCCGGCGGTCGCCGGACTGATGTCAGGGCATCTGCTGGCGACCATTGTGGTCGTCGCGGGCGTCGGTGTACTGATTGCCGGGCATCCGCTGGCGCTGTCGGCTATCACGTTACTGGGCGCGGTCTATTTACTGTGGTTAGGGATTTCGCTGCTGCGCCACCCGGCAACGGTCTCCAGCGCCAGTCAACAGAGCGGCGGTTGGAATCAGTGGGTGCTGAAAGGCCTGTGCATCAGCGGCCTGAATCCCAAAGTTTTTCTCCTCTTTCTGGCGCTGCTACCGCAATTTACCGATCCGCACGGTCAATGGCCGCTGGCGATGCAAATGTCAGCGCTGGGGTTGATGCATCTGCTGACCTGTACGCTCATCTATCTGCTGGTGGGTTACGGTTCACGAGCGTTGCTGACCAGCCGTCCACAGGCCGCGCGGGTTGTCAGCCGGATATCCGGGGGATTGATGGTGGCAATCGCGGCGATGCTGATCATCGAGCAGTTGCGCTAAGGGCTAAGGATTCGCGCCAGCCGACGCTGGCGCAAAAGGTCAGGCGCGAATATCGTCGTATTCGCGAGTCTTATCAAACTCATGCCTGGCAAACGGGCACAGCGGGATCACCTTACGTTGTTCCTG
Source organism: Kluyvera georgiana ATCC 51603 (assembly GCF_001654985.1). Classification (GTDB taxonomy): domain Bacteria; phylum Pseudomonadota; class Gammaproteobacteria; order Enterobacterales; family Enterobacteriaceae; genus Kluyvera; species Kluyvera georgiana. Next base: position 7,660 of record NZ_LXEU01000021.1, on the reverse strand, counting down.
GCGCATCTTCGCCACCACCTTCGCCACCAGCTGTTTCCCTACCCCCTGCCCTTTCAGGCTGGGGTCGACATCGGTATGCTCAATAATGCTCAAATGCTCGCCGGTCGGCACAAAGACGATTTCCGCCACCTGGTTGCCGTTTGCATCATTCACATAAAACTTGTTATGCCCTTCCAGAATCTCCATCGCCCCCTCGCTTAGTCATGATGACGGTATTTCAGCGCCCCGCTTGGGCAGGTATCAATCACCCGCACCACCGTGGCAACGTCTACTTCATCCGGGATAATCCACGGTTTCCGCTTCAGGTTAAACAGCTTGCTGCTGCCTCTGACGCAATTGCCGGAGTGCTGGCAGATGTCGGTGTTGAAATAGACATCAATCTTTTCCCCGGTATAGACGCGATAGCCCGCATCCTGTAGTTCCTTATCCATGACATTGCCTCTATTTTTTATATGGGTTCGAGGCTAAGCATAGACCTGGGGCGTTGGAGACCGCCACTCATTTCACCGTGACCTCGTTACGTATTCGGTTCTGGAACTCGGTAGATTGGGCAGCGAACTTCTGCATTTTGTCGGACAGCTCGCGTAACACGCGCGCGCCGTCGTTTGAACGCCCGTACAGATAATCAAAATAGACCGTGCAATCGGCCAGTTTGCAGAGCTTGGTGTAATCATCCTGCAGATGCGGGAAGTAAATGAAAATCAGCGCCTTTATTTTCGAATGAAGCTGCGTGTTATCGCCATTAATACTGGGCTGCGTACTACGATATTCGGCATCCTGCTTTTTCTTTAATTTGGCAATAAAAAAAGTGATGCTGGCCAGTCGCTGCGTGTGCCACTCAATTTCCATCGCCAGCAGCTCCTCATATTTTTGTAGTATCTTTTGCTGTTTTTCCTCTTCTCTTTTTAACTCAAATTCAGTATGCATCTTTTTTTCTATTTTCATTTCTGTGCGCATGATGAGAAACCATCCGCCCCCCAGAATCAGGAAACAGACGATGAGAAGTAATACTACGACGATAGCGCTGTTCATACACGAACCTCTTCGATGATGTGAATACGAAAGACGTGGGGTAATAGCGACACAACTGCGCTTTAACATTAATTAAATTATTCAGGCGGAGTACAAATAAGGTGTGGCAAGGTTTGCAGGGAAAAGTAGAGAACCCCGGCCAGCTTCGCCGGGGGTTTCACTAAAGCAGGAGGCAATTAGAAGGAGTAAGCGACACCCACACGGAAACGGGTCTGGCGGTCATCACGATCGTTGACGCCTACGTTACCCACTTCGCCATACGGAGCCCAGTTTTTGTCGATTTTATATGCCACTTTCACGTTATATTCCTGAGAATATGGCTTGTTGTTGTTACGTGCATTGCCTTCTGAGCTACGTGCATAGACGTAGTTCAGCTCGGTACGCCAGTCACCGAACACGTAACCAGCCCATGCATCACCACGGTTAACTTTGTCATCGTCTTTATTGGCATTTGACGGATAACGGGTGTAGTCGTAACGATAACGCGCGGCGACGTAGAAGCCGTTGTCGAAGCTATATTGAACGCGCAGGTTCGGCTTATAAATAGAACGGCTGTCGTTACTTTCAATATTAAAGCCAGGCTGAATGGAGAAGTTTTTATTAAATTTGTATTGGTAGCTAATAGATTCTTCATGACCGTTACCAACGAAGTCAGAGAACGGTTGATCGGTGTTGTTACCACCTGATTTCCATTTTGCTTCAACGGAGAAACCAAAGCCGTTTGCAAAACGGTGAGAGACAGAAACGCGGTCAGCGTTCGTTTTATCAGTTTTACCGCCGTCAATAAATTCATGACGGAGATCGACAGTCACTGCCGATGCTGCGAAAGAGGCGCCACATAATGCCATCAGGACCAGAGATTTTTTAAACATGCAATAACCCTCAATTGGAATTGTGTTTCATTTTTATGGAATTGCATTTTATTTTTTTACGAAAGACATTTTAGTGATCGAGATCGTAAAGATTTATTTCATAAGCCTACGAAATGAAAGGACGTGACAGGGTTCAAGAAAACACCAGTTGACGAATGGAAAATACAGCCATGGATCACACAAAAGAATAATTTACAGTTAGCTGACATAACTTTATAAAACAAAATTACTTTTTAAATATCAATATGATAAGAAAATATAATTACTCTTGTTACTTATTTCAAGGCAATAATTTACACCATCAACAATATAAAGACTAAGAATTAACCTAGTCATAAAGTCGTATTTGATACATTTTCTTCACAATATTGGCGTGACTAACGGAACTTTTTCCGAGCGAATTTGCGCACAAAAATCCGTATCCAGGAAATTCATTTTCACCGTTCATTTGTATACATTCCGGACCAATGGGACTGTGTGACATGCAACAACGGGAGCACCATCACCAATGCTACGTTAGTCGCTGGACGGTGATATTGTGTCGATAAACAAGAGAGGCAGGTAAAACGAGAGCGCTTCCGTCAGCCGGCCCAACTGCGGACTCCTGCATGAAAAACGACATCGCAACCCAGGACTGGCTTCGCCGGGCTACCGCGCCATCGCGCATTGAGATTATTGAAGCTTACTTCAGAGGGCATGGCTATCAGCCGCATCGTCACGATACCTATGCCATTGGCCGCACGCTGTCTGGCGTGCAGAGCTTCCGTTATCGCGGCAGCATGCGGCACGGCCTTCCCGGCTCAACCCTCGTCCTGCATCCTGATGAGCTCCACGACGGCGAAGCAGGAACCGAAGAGGGTTTCCGCTATCGCATGCTCTACGTTGAGCCATCGCTGATTCAGTCCATCCTGGGCGGCCAGTCATTACCGTATATCAAAGGGGGGATATCCGCCGATCCGCGGCTGCTGGCAGCCGCTACGCCTTTACTCTGCGCCGTTGATTCACCGCTACAGCCGTTGGAAGAAGATGAAGCGCTCTACGGTCTTGCCCACGCGCTGTCAGTAGTGGGCGGACAGCGCTTTCATCGTCGCGCCTTCGATTATCCGGCTGCCGAACGGGCCAGAGACTATATCCACGAGTTCTTTTACCGCAGCATCTCTTCGGAAGAACTCACCGCCGCCAGCGGTCGCGAGCGTTGGGCGCTGAGCCGCGACTTCCGAGCCTTGTACGGTACCAGCCCTCATCGCTACGTTATCCTGCGGCGCATCAGCTACTGCAAGCAGTTGCTCCTGGCTGGGTTCAGTATGGCGGATAGCGCGATCCAGGCCGGTTTTACCGACCAAAGTCATATGATTCGCCACTTCAATGCTTGTATCGGGTTGTCTCCGGGGCGCTGGCTAAAGCTCCACGGCCTGGCGTCCCCTGCCTGCACAAACGTACAATACGCGCCACCTGCCGCTTTATAAGCTGGATGCTCTTATCACAGGAGGATCACTCATGCAGAAGCCCGTTAATTTTGAGTCAAAACTTGCTCAGTTCAGCGAACACTGGCAGCCCAAAGTGGTCGCTGAAATGAACGACTATCAATTCAAGGTGGTAAAAATCCAGGGCGATTTTATCTGGCATGCGCACCCGGAAACCGACGAAACGATCGTCGTCCTAGCACGCACGCTGGAGATCGCATTCCGGGATCGCATTGTTGAAGTTCAGGCGGGCGAAATGTTCGTTGTCCCACGGGGTATTGAGCATAAAACGGCAGCCGAACACGAAGCGCATCTGCTGCTCATTGAGCCGCGCGGCGTGCTCAATACCGGCCATGAGGGCGGCGCGCGCACCGCAGTTAACGACGTCTGGATCTAATCTTTGCCCGTCAGGCGGAGCCAGGACTCCGCCTGCATCGTCTTCACGGGTACCTCATCCAGTGAGTAATACACCGCCAGCCCAAGCTCATTCGCGACCCTGACATCATTATCCGCACCGTTAGACGCGCCTTCCATTCGCAGCACCGCATCACAACGCGTCAACAGCCGGTGAGCCACGGGATAAAGAAACGCTTCGCTGATGGCATCGCCAATTTTCTGCGACCCCGCCGCCGCCGAGAGTGGAAATGCCAGCCACTCGCCAATCACCGGAATATGCCCCAACCGATACACAGCCAGCGCCGTCTGCTCCATGCGTGCCAGGTTTTCATGCATCAACCGTTCATCGCCGTTAGTGCCACTTCGTACTGGACCTGCAATCAATATGATCATACTTTGCATCTTATGCTCCACGTAGGTTGTTGTTTTGGGTAACAGGTGACAGCGCACAACCTATCATGCACAATCGTGCATATTCAAGATCAAACATGCATAGAGAAAATGATGCTAGCCAGCCAGCGAAAACAGCACATCCTTGAGATTCTGGCTCGGGATAAACAAGTGCACTCTACCGAGTTAAGCCAGCACTTCAACGTCTCGGAAGACTCGATCCGCCGGGATTTACGCGAGCTTGCGGCGGCGGGATTGCTCCAGCGCGTCCACGGCGGTGCGCTGCCGGTCTCAGCCGCTATCGCCCCGTTTGAAGCAAGAAAAAGCGTGCAACCAGACGCAAAGAAAACAATCGCGCAAAAAGCGGCGGCATTAATCTGCCCGGGCCAGGTGGTGATCGTTGATGGGGGGACAACCACCTCTGAGATGATCAAACTGCTGCCAGTCGATATGTCGTTCACCGTGGTGACCCACAGCCCAAACATCGCCGTCGGTCTGGTCGACTATCCGTTAATTGAAGTCATCCTGCTTGGCGGCACGCTGTTCAAGCACTCGGTGGTCACAACCGGGACGGCGATGACCGAAGCCGCCAGCCGCATCAACGCCGATCTGTATTTTATGGGCGTCACAGGGGTCCATCACAGCGCCGGGTTTACGACAGGAAATTTTGAAGAGGCAGGAGTGAAACGTCTGCTGAGCGAACGAGCCTCCGAAACCGTGGTCATGGCCTCTCATGAGAAAATTAATGCCGCCTCCGCTTTCGCCATCGGCGAGCTCAGCCTCGCCAGCACGCTGATCGTAGACGGCATGCTGGATCAACCGCTCACCGACGCGCTTGCCCGTAACGGCGTTACCCTTATTCACTAATCGAGGTCATCATGCTGGATATCACCCATTTTGGGCTGTTCATTCTCTCCGTGTTCCTGCTCTCCATCACACCGGGGCCCGATATGGCCTATGTCGTCGGCCAAAGCGTGGCAAACGGCCGCCGCGCTGGGCTGATTTCTGCCGCAGGCGTCGCGCTCGGTAGCTGCACCCATGCGGTCGCCAGCGCCGTGGGATTAACGGCATTGATTACCGCCTCGCCGCTGCTGTTCACCGTGGTGAAGTACGTCGGTGCGGTATACCTGATGTATCTGGGCGGGAAAATGATACTGGGCACGTTTAGCAGGAAATCGGCACAGGGCGATGAACCGATGGTGGAGCGAAACAGAGCCAATACCGGCGGCCTGCTGTCAAAAGGGTTTATTACCACCCTCACCAATCCGAAGGTGATTTTGTTCTTTATCTCCTTCTTCCCGCAGTTTGTGATGCCGAACGGCGAGCATCATGCCGTTTCGTTTCTGATCCTCGGTATGGCCTATGCGCTGGTTGGGTTTATGACCGACGCCACGTTTGCCATTCTGGCCGGTAGCGCCGCAGGCGCGGTGTCGCGTAATCAGACATTGCAAAAGGTGTTGGATCGCGTGGTCGGCACGGCGTTTATTGGCCTGGGAATTCGGCTGGCATTGACGCGTCGCTAGTCGTGTCATATCAAACTAATCCAAAAGCGAAACGCGGCCTTGCTGGTCGCGTTTTGCTTTTATCGATAGCCGACACTAACGAATGAGTACCCTGGAAATATCGATAGCCGGGTCATCGACTTTATAAGGCTTTTTGCTCAGACCATAATCCTCGCTATCGGCGACACCATCAAATAGGTTATAGGGCTGAATTTGCTGGGCGCTAATTCCCATCCAACTGGCCAAGCCATTGACGAACATCATGCCTGATTTTTGACTATTAACCACTACCCTGCCGGTATCGTCAGACGAAATTTTCACCAGCGGAATATCGTGATGATATTTACTCACAAAATTGTTATTAAGTTGAATAACCCCATCAACATCACGATGCACCATGCCATGATCGGAAAAATAGATCATCGAAAAACTCCGGCCCTGTTTATTGTGCATCAGCATATCATGTAGCGTCTCAAGGAATTGGTCAGTTTGCTTGATACTCGAGACATAGCAGGCAATATATGCATCTTTTTTCTCCTGCACTTTATAAGCATCTTTCATCCCCTCAATGCGATCGCAGGCATAGGGGTGTGAGCCCATTGTGTGGATCACAAAGAATCTGCGCTGTTTACTGCTGGCGTTAACCATCGGTTTTAATATGCGCAGCAGTTCAAAATCGGAAATATTACGTTCATTAAATGCACGGAGCTTTGTGAAATAGGTCTTATCACTTTTTTTAGCAATCGCCGATATCGGCGTATCCCATTCGCCAAACTGCCCCTGATTGGAGAGCCAATAAGTATTGAAACCGGCTTTCTTGATGAGACCTATCAGATTCAGATTGTAGTTGGGCGCCGCCGTGCTTTTGTCTCCCTGAGTCAGCATCAGGCGCAGTGAACCAATCGTGTAGGTTCCCGCAGACTCCATCCCGTTGACGATAACACCTGTGGTGGAATCCAGGAACGGCGTATTTTCTACCGGATAGCCATAGGTATGAAAGTAGTCACGTCGGGCGCTCTCACCAATGACCAGGAAATAATCATCATACTGAGTCTGGCGAGTCTGTTGAACATCGGCCCAATCATTTCTACTGACATAGCTATCAAGCTGAGCATTTTCATCCTTGACCCGCTGTACCGACTCCTGTGCTTCATTCACAAACAGGAACGCACCAGAACTGTAAAATGAAAGTAGCGCAAAAGATAAAATAAACAATTTGTTATTACAGGGTTTAATCTTAAATTTTAACGCCAACCGGTTAAGCGCAAACGGAGCCAGTATTAAAATAAAAGTATACATGTATGCTTTAAATGGAATTAACCGCAGGAACTCAAGCGACTCAGCGATGTTCGAGGCAAAGAGAGACGAAACATACTGGTAGGTCGGGTAACCATACGTCAAACCAATTGGGGCATATACTGTTAACAACAGAAAAAATGGGATCGCGATCAAAAAGGTTCTTTTTGCCGTGAACAAAAATGCACACAACCCGCATAACAACAAAATATTAATCGCATGCGGATGCCCGTCCCCTGTGGCACGTAATAAAAACCTTGAGTAGATATAAAGCGCTGTGAAAAACAATAAAACGGCAATATTTTCTTGGTATTTTCGTAACATATTATAGGTGGTTTTTTTATCCGAGCCGCGAGTCTACCCCCGAATATATCAGGCAGCAACCAAATAATTTTATTATGGCCAATTTACTATAATAAATAGTAGCTAACGAGGTTTTTTACTTCTCTTGCCCAAATAGTAACGCAGGAAAATGTTGCCACTAAAATAATAACAAAAACAATTATCCCTCTTTTATTATTAGGTTGCCTGGCCACGATTATTGCCTGAAGGCCATCTTAGCAATAGAGCAGCCGGTTCCCCGGCTGCTCCAGGCAAAGTGCATTTTCTCACGCTAGCTTAGAACCACGCCTCGAACATACCGCCGAAGTTCAGTGAATCCAGCTGCTGGTCGTCGGTACCGTTCACCTTCGCCGTACGCTTGTTGTCA
>NZ_LXEU01000020.1 GCF_001654985.1 Kluyvera georgiana ATCC 51603 | reverse complement strand
AATTATATTCTCAGACAATAACCATCCCGTTTCGGTGTAAATATAAAAGATGCCACCAAAACAAGCTGATTTTATTTTTATTTATGCAGAGGTAAATTTAAAATAATGGCGTGATAAACCCTCCATATTCTGGATAATTAAAAAAATGTAGGTATAGATAAACAATCTATTCTGACACTACGCGAATTAACCAAATGACTGATGTCATTTCGATATTTCGACCATAAGGGAAAATATAAATTTGCGGTATTTCATCGTCACGCCGGCCATTCAGCCGGAGCCACGTTGGATATACCATTGGCCTGCCATTGCAGATGTTGGCGCTATCTATCGCATCCTGATGCGAGGCGGTAGCTGCATCAGTTACCGCCTCTTGCTCAAGATTGTCAGTGAATCATTTAGCTCAGCGTAGTTCGCTAGCCTCCCAGCTATAAGTGCCCGCGGAGGTTAACGCGTCACCCAATTCCTGATAAGAGAAATCATAAAAATCTGCACTGACTTCATAACCAGAATAGTCGACGGCGGCCAGGCCAACGAAGGCTCCGGTAAAGAACCCGCCATAGCTTTGCAGGACGTAATCGTCTGACAAGACCGCAGCATCTAATGTGACCGGAATTTCAGTAAAATGAGTGCCGTCAAAACTGTATTCATAGCGATAGGTTTGTTTGCGAACTTTCGTGCGGAACCAGACATACTCGGTTCCTTCAGGAATCTTGATAGCATCATCTTTTAAATAAGACGTGTATTTCCCACGGTTGTTTTCACCTACTTCAATGACTGAGCCATTAATTTCATTCCAGGTGATAAAAACAAAGCTCCAATGACGATCGTTGTAGTAGTTTGTTAACCCAGCCATTTGTTGATAGCTAAATGGATTAAATTTAACCTTAACTTGCGCATCAAAATAGAAGGCTTGCCAGCGTCGGGCAATAAGCGACAGGTCATGGGTATTGGCTAACGAGCCCTGACCAATTAATGTTAATTTACCCTCGCCGGTCGTGCCCATTTTTTCATTAAACGGAACGCGAAGCGTATTCCAGTTGTGATCGAGCGTCGATGAGGTAAATGCATCATACTGGCTATGATCTTTGGCGCTTTCGGTGTAAATGGCATCCTTTGGCCCTTCCACGAAGGTTTTTCCACCGTGCCCCCCTTCAACACGCGGCCAGCCTTCTTCATCCCAGTACACTTTTTGAATTGACGTCTCTCTGCCCAACGTTGACCAGCCACGCGGATCATAGATTGACTCTCCTGGACGATTCCACGGACGGGCGCAGAGCGAGGCGTAGTACCATTCACCCGCAGGCGTTGAAACCAAAGCGCCATGCCCTTGCTTCTGGATGTAACTGTCTGGCGTATCGACGTTCGTTATGAACACTTCGCCTGGCGCAGTTTCAAAACTGTGGGCATCCAGGGTTTTTGAACGTGCAACCACTTCCTGGTGGGTAAACACCGTTCCCCCCTGCGCGGCGAAGAGATAATAATAGCCGTCTCGTTTATAGAGATGTGGCCCTTCGACCAGTGCCACAGCGGTACCGTGATAGAGGGTTCGCGCGGTTTCTGGTTTTAATTTTAAGGTCCTGGTGTCAAGCTCAGTTAGCGTAATGCCATTGAATGGGTGATGATATTCACGATGATCCCAGGTTTGTTGAACAATATATTTGCGCCCATCATCATCATGGAACAGTGACGCATCAAAACCAACGCCATTCAGTTTAATGGGGTCTGACCATGGGCCACGAATATCCGTCGCAGTGGTCAGGTAGTTGGTCATGTCTTTAAAGGCACCTTCTGTGATTTTCACATCCGTATACACTAACCAGAATTTGCCGTCAGCATGGGAGAGCGCCGGAGCCCAGATCCCACCTGATGAAGGGTTGCCTTTCATATCTAACAGCGTGGTTGTCGATAACGGACTGGGAAGAAGATTCCAGTTTTGCAGATCCTTTGATTCGTGTAAGCGAACGCCAGGGAACCACTCAAATGTAGAGTTTGCAATATAGTAGGTTTCACCAACACGGATAATACTGGGATCCGCATTGAATCCAGGTAATACAGGGTTTTGAATAATAGCCATATCATTCTACCTTTCTATAATTTTTTATTTTAAATCTTTCAATACTTGAATAATTTTTTAAACTATACGCGTATCTCATCAAGCTGACGGTTGATCTCGGTGACATTTTTGTCTGAGATAGGGTAAAGCTGAATAATGATCATGGACACAATCGCCAAAATAATAGGGATCCACACTGCTGTCATAATAATGCCATCGATAGCACTGACGCTTTGTTGGGCTCCGGTTTCGCTAAAGCCATAGGCTGCCAGTAACCACAATGGAATCGCGCCGCCAATCGTAAAACCAATCTTGAAGAACAGACCCATAATCGCATTAATAATTGCAGCGTTGCGCTTTCCTGATTTCAATTCGCCATAAGCAATCACTTCAGGAACCAGTGCCCACATGAAACCGGTGGCCGAGGTTAAGCCCCATTGTTTGATAAATGTCGCGATGTAAGCCAGCCAAAGCGCATCATGCATTCCTTCACGTGACCAAACGTAGGTCAATAATTCACCGACGATAAACATGCCAAGGAAAAGATGGAAGAACCCTTTTTTACCAAAAATACGCTTCAGTCTGGACCAGAAAATAGGGAAGATAATACCCGGAATTGAGGCAACAAGGCCAATTGCGCCCATCCATTCTGAATGGCCAACAACAAACTGATTGAAGAACCCATTAACGGTGTTCATAAAGAACATAAAGGTAAAGGCCAGCATGAAGAACAGGCCGAGAATGACCAGAGGTCGGTTATTTTTCAGCTCAAGGAAGAGATCGGTTGTTTTCACGTTAGCGGTTTGTTCCGCCGTCGCGACAACACGCTCTTTAGTAAACTTATAACAGAAGAAAAGTGCCGCTGCGCCTATTAACATATAAATGGAGTATACGCCAAACCATGCATAATTCGCGGAGGGATCGGTATAGTTACCCATATTAAGCTCAAGGCCAAAAAAACCAGTATCTTTGAGGCTTCTGTCTTTTGGTGAAGCCATTTGTACAAACATTGGGAACATCGTATAGACAAGCAGGTTAGCCGTGTTTGCCAGCATCATTCGGGTACTGGTCAGTTTATCAATGGACTCCGGATCTCGCGTCAATGAGGCATTAAGAGAACCATAAGGAATATTGACCACTGAATACACTAAGTCCAGTGCTAAATAAATAATAAATGCAAAGGGAACAGAACCCCGGACGCCAGGAATAGGAGCGAACAGCAATGCGGAAAGAATAACGAGCGGAATACCGGCTCTTAAAAGCCATGGGCGATATTTACCCGCTGCTGAACTTCTTTTATCAACATAGGTTCCGACCATCGGATCCCAAAAAACGTTAACAATGCGAACAAAAAGAAATATAAATCCAGCCGTTGCCGTACTAATGGTATTTACCGTCAGCATGTGTAGCGCGAGAAAACCGCCGATGGTACCGAATACCAGGTTCTGCGCAAAGTCACCCATCCCATAACCAATACGCTCACCCCGTGTTAACTTGTGATATTCGTCATGCCGATTTTGAATTATGTTTTTACGCATTCCAATCAGGTCTCCGATTTCATTTGTGAATGTGAAACACTTTTTGGCACAGGTCACCGTCGACAATCTATTGCGTTTTTATATTAACTAGTTATGTTTTTTTACTTTTGTGATCATTAAAACACATATTTCTTACGTACACGTAGCAACAATATGGCCTTTGTACTCTCCCGTAATGCCTGTGCCGGGCGCACAGCACCAACAAAGGCGTCGTTTTCTTCTGGCATTTGTCAAAGGAATCCGCCCTAAAAATAAATTTTCACAGTTCTATTGCAACGATGAATATATGACAATTTTTTTGTGATAGTTATCACGTTTGGGTAATCTCCTAATCTGCGAATGAAATTACGTAATTGATCAAGGTGCGATGAAAAATACAGGATAACCACAGTTATTGACTTTTCGCTTTGTGAATTATGGAGTTCATTATGCAAAATTATTTCGATCGGCTCGATCGTGTACGCTTTGAAGGACCTAAAACGACAAATCCACTCGCTTTTCGCCATTACAACCCGGATGAAATCGTGCTCGGCAAACGAATGGAAGAACATCTTCGCTTTGCTGCCTGTTATTGGCATAACTTCTGCTGGAATGGCGCGGATATGTTTGGCAAGGGTTCTTTTGAACAACCCTGGCAGCAGCCTGGCGATGCGCTCGCGCTGGCAAAAATGAAAGCCGACGTAGCATTTGAATTCTTCCATAAACTGAATGTCCCGTATTACTGCTTCCACGATATCGACGTCTCACCAGAAGGCGCATCGTTGAAGGAATATTTGAATAACTTTGCCGTAATGACCGATGTGCTGGCGCAAAAACAGCAAGAAACCGGGATGAAATTGCTGTGGGGGACAGCCAACTGCTTTACCCACCCACGTTACGGTGCCGGAGCGGCAACCAACCCGGATCCTGAAGTGTTCTCCTGGGCTGCAACCCAGGTCGTTACCGCCATGAATGCGACCCAGAAACTGGGCGGGGAAAACTATGTTCTGTGGGGCGGCCGTGAAGGTTACGAATCGCTCCTGAATACGGATATGCGGCAAGAGCGCGAGCAAATTGGTCGTTTCTTGCAGATGGTCGTTGAACACAAACATAAAATCGGTTTCCGTGGCGCGCTGCTTATCGAACCGAAACCGCAGGAGCCGACTAAGCATCAATACGACTACGATGTCGCCACGGTATATGGATTCCTGAAGCAGTTTGGTCTGGAAAAAGAGATTAAAGTCAACATCGAGGCCAACCACGCAACCCTGGCAGGGCATACCTTCCAGCATGAAATCGCCAGCGCGATTGCTCTGGATATCTTCGGTTCCGTGGATGCCAACCGCGGTGATGCGCAGCTCGGCTGGGATACCGACCAGTTCCCGAACAGCGTTGAAGAGAACACGCTGGTGATGTACGAGATCCTCAAAGCTGGCGGGTTTACCACTGGCGGTCTGAACTTTGATGCCAAAGTGCGCCGTCAAAGTACCGATAAATATGACATGTTCTATGGCCACATTGGCGCAATGGATGTGATGGCGCTGTCACTGAAGAAAGCCGCTCGTATGCTTGAAGATGGCGCGCTCAATAAGCGCCTTGAAAAACGCTATGCTGGCTGGAATGGCGAATTGGGCCAACAAATCATGCAAGGACGCCTGTCGCTTGCGCAACTCGCCCACTATGCTGAACAGAATAACCTTAATCCTCAGCATCAAAGTGGGCATCAGGAATTACTCGAAAACCTTGTCACCGCCTATCTCTTCGACTAAATCCTGTTTAAATGCCCCTGCGGGGGCATTTGCTTAAGAGAAGTTGATTCATTCCCAAGGTTTAACCCAAGTGCCGCTTCGCTTCGAGCCGCACCCGATGCAGAACATGGTGTTTGATCTCGCTGTACGAGGGGTGTTCGGCCAGCGTTTCGATATCCCTCTCGCGCCCAAAGGGCAGAACGATCTCATCGACGATCTTGCCTGGTTTTGCCGACATGATCAGAATGCGATCGGCGAGAAACAACGCCTCTTCCACATCGTGGGTGACGAAGAGCAGCGTGGTGCCGGTGGATAACCAGGCCTCACGCAGCAACTCCTGCATCATCAGCCGGGTTTGCGCATCCAGCGCGCCAAACGGCTCATCAAGCAGCAGCACTTCCGGGCCAGGAAGCCAGGCGCGAGCCAGCGCCACGCGCTGTTTCATGCCGCCGGAAAGCTGCCAGGGCGCATGATTTTCGAATCCCTTCAGCCCCACACGCTCCAGCCACGCCTTCGCCTGAGCGTTGGTTTCGTCCTTACGATGTTTTCCCAGCCGCGGGCCAAAGGTGACGTTGTCCAGCACCGACAGCCAGGGAAACAGATTGGGCTGCTGGAAGATCATTCCGCGATCGGGCCCGGGTTGACGTACCGTTTTGCCGCCTGCCGCCACCCGTCCGCTATCCGGTTTATTGAACCCGGCGACCAGGTTCAGAATGGTCGATTTTCCGCAGCCGGACGGCCCGAGCAACACAACAAACTCGCCGCGCTTCAGGGTCAGACTGATATCTTCCAGTACCGTAAACGGCTGTGGTTTCGCCGCAAAAGCGAGCGATACATTTTCGAGAGTGATGGCACTCATTATTCTTTCCTCGCCCATGGCACCGTCAGACGTTGCAGTCCCAGCAGTAAGAGATCCAGTAAATAGCCGATGCCACCCAGCAGCAAAATACCGAGCATGACGATATCGGTGCGTAAATAAGAGCTGGCGTTGATGACCATCCAACCCAGCCCCGAACTGGCCGCGACCATTTCCGCCGCGATCAACGACGTCCAGCCAATGCCAATCGAAAGCCTGACGGTGGTGAAAAGGTCCGGTAGCGCATCCGGCAACACCACGCGCAGGAAAATCTGCCAGCGGGATGCCCCGAGAGTCTGCGCCACACGAATACGCGAGCGTCCAATACGCTCAACGGCCGCCGACGCGCCCACCACGACGCTCAAAAACGTGGCGATAAAAATCAGGAAAAATTTGGACGCTTCGCCAATGCCCAGCCAGACCACCGCCAGCGGGATAAGCGCGATTTTAGGCAATGGACGCAGAAACTGAACGAAAGGGTTAAGCACCGCCGAAAGTCCGTCCGACAGCCCCATCAGGAGACCCAGCGGTATCCCGATAATAATCGCCACCGCAAACGCGCTGAGGGCGCGCGCCAGGCTCACCGCGATATGCTCCCAGAGCGGCACCTGACGGTAGCCGTCCGCCAGCAGCTCTTCGGTGGTCAACCCGATGTCGGTGAGCGATGGCAGGAGCAGTGGGTCAACCCACTGCCGCGTCGCCGCCACCTGCCAGACGATAAAGAAAACCGCCACCGACAGCACGCTGATGGCGATATGCAGACTCAATCTCATTGCGCCGCCACCGCCGCATCACGAATATAGCGGGACTCAATCGCGCTATCCCAGTTGGCGGGAATGTCACGCTTGCGGATCTCGCCGATACCTGCGAGGAAACTGGACGTTTTACTCAACGCTTTGCCAATGCCGCTGTCCGAGGTGTGTGTTCCGTTACCCAGCCAGTCTGCGGTGCCCTGCTGGGCAAGCGTTGGGTATTCCAGCCCGCCGAGCGTATTTGCTGCGGTCGTGACCGGCGCGCCAACCTCTTTAGCCACAATCGCCGCGGCGTGCTCCGGATCTTTCCTGAACTCATCCACTTTCTGCTGGTGCACGCGCAGGAAGGCGGTTACCGCTTCTGGGTATTGTTCCGCAAAGGCTTTGCGTACGACGTAGTTGTTGTAGATCAGATAGCCGTCTTTCTGCAGATCTTTGGTCGCAAAGACCTGATGCCCGCCCGATGCCTCCAGCTCCTGGGCAAATGGCGCCCAGACGTAACCCGCGTCAATATCACCGCGTTTCCAGGCCGCCACCATCTCAGCCGGACGCAGCGGCAGCAGCGTAATTTTGCTGCGATCCAGCTTGTTCACGCTAATTGCGGCTTCAAGGGCGTACTGCGCCGTTGAGTTTGGCGGATAAGCCACGCGCTTACCTTCGATATCATTGATTTTCACAATGCCATCTTTGCCAATCAGTCGCTCGTAGCTGGCAATCACGCCCGACACGCCAATAATCTCGACCGGTAATTTACGCACGATACCCGCCGTGGCGGGACTGGACCCGAAATTAGCAATATCAATGGCATTGCTGGCAAAATAATTCAACGCGTCGGCGCCAGATGCAAATTGCACCCATTTCACTTTGCTATTTAGCGCTTTATCCAGAGAGCCGTCGGCTTTTGCCAACATTAATACCTGCGAACCGCCGCTATAAGCGACACGAACTTCAGCTGGCGTATCGGCAAAACTCATATTTGCCCATAAACCACCCGCTGCGATTAATAAGCAGAGACTTTTTTTCATTTTATTTTTCCTTTGATGAAACCGATTATTTCGCCCGAAACTGTGCCGGACCATTTATCTCGTTATTTGCCATAACTGCGAACATCGCTCGGCCAGCGCTTGTGCCGGGTCGAAGGTAAGGTGACGAAACGGCGCATTGACCGCCTCAAGCGCCACAGGCACTTCGGTGCAGGCCAGCACCAGCTTTTGGGCCCCGCGAGCAAACAGCGCGTTAGCCTGCAGTGACAGCCACTCCCCCCCTTCCTTTAGCGCACCGCGTTTGACCGCGTAGCAGCCAGGCACAAACCACTGCGTCAGTTCCTCTTCCGTTGGCACAACCACTTCGATGTCCTGCTGCGCCAGACGGTGCTGATACCAGCCCGCTTCCAGCGTACCCTGGGTGGCAATCACCCCTACCCACTCCGGCCTTACGCAGGCGTCGTTCATCGAGATACACCAGCATTAGTGTGTTCCGCTATTGGCACATAGCCGACCTTCTCCCCCTCTAAATTAATGAACAGTTCTAATAAACCCTAGTTAATTCCCCTATCTAATCGAATAAATCAGTTTGCGTTATGCTTTTCCTACACAACAGCTGAAGGATAACGTCATGCAAACTGTAAAACTGAACAACGGTGTTGAAATGCCCCTGCTGGGTTTTGGTGTGTTTCAAATGTCTGATGCCGCTGAATGCGAAAGAGCCGTTATTGATGCCATCGATACGGGATACCGTCTAATCGATACCGCCGCGTCTTACCAGAATGAAACCCAGGTCGGGAATGCCCTGAAACAGACCGATATCGCCCGTAATGAGCTCTTTGTGACGACCAAACTCTGGCTACAGGATACGAATTACGAAGGCGCTAAAGCCCAATTCGAACGCTCCCTGAATCGGCTGCAACTTGATTACGTTGACCTTTATCTGATTCATCAACCTTACGGCGATGTCCATGGGGCTTGGCGTGCTATGGAAGAACTGCAGCAGGCAGGAAAAATTCGCGCCATTGGTGTCAGCAATTTCCATCCTGACAGACTGGCTGACCTTATCGCATTCAACAAAGCGGTCCCTGCGGTAAACCAGATTGAAGTTAACCCCTTCAACCAGCAGCTTCATGCCGTTCCATGGAATCAAAGCCGTGGCATTCAGCCGGAAGCCTGGGCACCGTTTGCAGAGGGTAAAAATGGTCTGTTCCAGCATCCCGTGCTAACAGCAATTGGCCAGAAGTACGGTAAAAGCGTGGGCCAGGTTGTGCTGCGTTGGATCCTCCAGCGAGGCATCGTTTCACTGGCGAAATCGGTCCGCAAAGAACGCATGGCTGAGAACATCAATATTCTCGATTTTGAACTCAGCGCTGAGGATATGCTGCAAATTGCCGCCCTCGACACCGCTACCAGCGCCTTCTTCTCCCACCGTGACCCGGCGATGGTGGAATGGCTGACTGGCCGCAAACTTGATGTTTAAGTCGCGATCAAAGAGGTATTCATTCAATGCAAAAACGTTTTCTGGGTAAATCCCGACTCGAAGTCTCCGCACTTGGGCTAGGCTGCATGGGCTTAAGCCACGGCTATGGCCCGGCGACCGATACTCGTCAGGCTATCGAGCTCATTCGCGCAGCGGTTGAACGTGGCGTCACCTTCTTCGATACCGCTGAAGTGTATGGCCCCTTTCTTAATGAAGAGGTTGTCGGTGAAGCCTTAAAACCATTTCGTGACCGCGTGGTCATCGCCACTAAGTTTGGTTTTACTTTTGGCGACGACAACAAGCAGCAGATTTTAAACAGCCGTCCGGAGCATATCCGTGAAGCTGTGGAAGGATCATTACGCCGTCTTAAGACTGATGTCATTGACCTGCTGTACCAACACCGTGTTGATCCTGATGTCCCGATTGAAGATGTTGCGGGAATAGTGAAGGACCTGATCGCTGAAGGCAAAGTTAAACATTTCGGTCTGTCCGAAGCGGGTGCGCAAACCATTCGTCGTGCGCATGCAGTACAACCTGTCACGGCGCTGCAAAGCGAATACTCCATGTGGTGGCGCGAACCTGAGCAGGAGATCCTGCCGTTACTGGAGGAACTGGGTATTGGTTTTGTGCCCTTCAGCCCATTAGGCAAAGGCTTCCTGACGGGATCGATTAAGCCAGGAACCACTTTTGGGAAGGATGATTACAGAAGCCAAGTGCCGCGTTTCGCCGGGCAGGCGATTGAAGCCAATGAAAAGCTGGTCTCATTGCTGGGCGAACTGGCGGCAGAGAAAGGCGTGACGTCTGCACAAATCGCGCTGGCATGGCTGCTGGCGCAAAAGCCGTGGATTGTCCCTATCCCTGGTACCACGAAACTGCACCGGCTGGAGGAAAACCTGGGGGCCGCCGACATCATCCTTTCTCAGGATGACTCACGTCAGATAACCCAGGCGCTTGAAACGATTAAAATCGTCGGCGAACGTTACTCTCCTGAGCACCAGGCCCGCGTAGGCCGTTGATACCCGGACGGGTCCGCCAATTGCAGCGGACCCGTTATTCCTGATAGCGAAGTGCATCGATCATCAGCGCAAAAGCGGGGGGATGCTGCTTGCGGCTCGGGTAGTAGAGGTAATATCCGGGGAAAGATGGGCACCAGTCCTGCAAAACCTGAATAAGCTCTCCTGACTTTATATAATCCTGCACTCTGTCTTCAGGTATACAGGCGATGCCAAAACCGGATAAAGCCGCATCAATCCTTTCCGCCTGCAGATTAAACGTTACCTGCCCTTCCACTCTGACCCTTAACGGTTTCCCTTCCTTCTCAAACTCCCAGTGGTAAAGCCCACCGGCTGTCGGCAGGCGCATATTGATGCACCGGTGATTTTGTAGCTCGTGCGGCGTTTCAGGTGCAGGGTTTGCAGCGAAATAAGACGGTGCTCCCACCACAGCCATTCTCATGTCCGGCCCAATTCTTACCGCAATCATGTCTTTATCCACGCTTTCCCCCAGACGGATCCCGGCATCAAAACGCCCCTCAACAATATCGACAAAGCCGTTATCAACGACCAGTTCAACATTGATTTCCGGGTATTCCCTGAGGAAGGGTTTTAGCTTCGGCCATACCAGACTTCGCACGGCATGCTCCCCGGCAGATAAACGGATATTACCGGAGGCAGTGCCGTTCAGCTGAACCAGAGATTCCAGCTCCTGCTCGAGATCGGCAATACGCGGTTCAAGGCAGGCAATAATTCTCTCACCGGCCTCTGTAGGGGCTACGCTTCGGGTCGTACGGGTCAGAAGGCGAATATTCAGCCTTTCCTCCAGCGCTTTCATCGCATGGCTGAGTGCAGACTGAGAAACACCCAGTTTGCCCGCCGCTTTGGTAAAACTTCGCTCCCTTGCCACCACAAGAAAGATTTGCAGTTCGTTGAAGTTTTCTTTCAGCATCGGCGATTCCCTTATGGAGGCATTCCCTTCATCGCACACTCATGAAGGGTGTTCATAGACACAATCATTTTAGCCCTATTACAGACAATAATGATAATTGATATTCTGACCGTATCGAAAATAAGTCAGAATTATTAGAAGGTTTATCATGAAAATACTCATTGCAGGCGCGACAGGAAGTATTGGTCTTCATGTCGTGAATACCGCTATTGAAATGGACCATCAGCCCGTCGCGCTGGTCAGAAATAAACGCAAAGTAAAATTACTTCCTCGTGGAACTGATGTTTTTTACGGCGATGTTTCAATGCCTGAAACCCTCACCGATTTGCCGAAAGATATTGATGCCATCATCTTCACGCTCGGTTCCGATGGTCAGGGTCGTATTGGTGCCAGGGCGATAGATTACGGCGGAGTGCGCAATATTCTACGAATATTCAGGCATACGCCTGTTCGCATCGGCTTAATGACCACGATTGGCGTAACTGAACGGCTCAGCACCTGGAATCAACGCACTGAGGTTCATGACTGGAAAAGGCGTGCCGAGCGTCTGGTCAGGGCGAGTGGTCACCCCTATACCATCGTCAGGCCCGGCTGGTTTGATTACAACAATGATGATGAACACCGAATCGTTATGCTTCAGGGAGATCTTCGCCATGCAGGAACACCGGAAGATGGGGTGATATCCCGGGAGCAAATTGCCCAGGTTCTGGTCAGTGCCCTGACCAAAGATGAAGCAAAAAATAAAACGTTCGAGCTGGTGGCTGAGCGAGGAGAAGCACAGCATGATCTGTCCCCACTTTTTGCAGACCTGCAGGCTGATGAACCACAAAAAAATGATGGGGTTCTGGACATAGACAACATGCCTTTGCGTGAAGAACCTGAGTGTATTATTAACGAGCTGAACCTGTATTCAAAAAAATTAACCAATCTACAACCCTGACAATTTTGTCATATAGCGGTCAGTCTTATGACAGCTTGAATCTGTATATTTGAATATACAGTCGGGGAGAGTTCCCCCTGATACGAATCCTGTTCCAAACATAGAGTTTAAAAGAGGTATTAGATATGAAAGCACTACTTATTACTACATTAGTCATGGGAGTTGTTTCGGTGAATGCCGCATCTGCAGCGCAGGAAATTAATCATACAGATGGGAAACAAAAGATTGGTGTAGTCTCAGCCAGCAATGCTTATACGCTTGATGATTTATCGAATGCGCTCTCTCGTAAGGCTGATGAGCAAGGCGCAACATCATTCAAAATTCTGTCAACTACGGGGAATAACCGTCTGCACGGAGTTGCTGAAATCTATAAGTAAATCATTAACATCTCGTACAGGAGATATCACAGCCCTTTTATAGTGAGCGTCGATTTATGTTCAGAACAGAAGACATCATCGATGAGATAACTCAATGGATTGATTCAAACTTACATAAACCGCTGAGGATAGAGGATGTTGCTGCGCGGGCAGGATACTCCAAGTGGCATCTTCAGCGGATTTTTGTGCAGGTAAAAGAAGTTAGCCTTGGGAAGTACATAAGAGATACGAAACTTAGACTTGCAGCAAAAGATCTTATCGAGACTAATGAGCCAGTGATGGTTATCGCCTTTAAATATGGATTCGATTCACAACAAACTTTTACTCGAGTTTTCTCTAAAAAATACAAATTGCCACCATTGAGATATAGAAACGCCGTAAAGAGAAAAAGATATTAACAGTTTAAAGTTATCAACCTTACGTCACATAACCAAAATAATAATTTATTCCAGAATCAAAAATTGACGGATTTTTGGT
>NZ_LXEU01000019.1 GCF_001654985.1 Kluyvera georgiana ATCC 51603 | reverse complement strand
AGATACTGAGCATGGTTATACGTCCCACGAATTGAGTTCTTATCGACGTGAGCCAGCTGTAGCTCGATCCAAGCTGAATCAAATCCCTGCTCATGCAAAATGGTACTCATCGTGTGGCGGAATCCGTGCCCTGTAACGCGTCCTGCATAGCCGATACGCCTGACCAACACAGTCAATGCCATATCACTCATCGGTTTCTTAGGATTATTACGTCCTGGGAACAGCAACGCTCCTGCTCCCGTCATGGGTTTAAGCTGATTAAGTAGGTCAATTGCCTGGCTTGATAATGGAACCAGATGAGGGCGGCGCATTTTCATGCGTTCCGCTGGTACATTCCAAACCTTTTTCTCAAAATCAAACTCTTGCCACTCCGCTTTCCTCAACTCCCCAGGCCTTACCCCTGTTAAAATAAGCAATTGCATCGCAATCTTAACAAGCACACTACCGGCATAGGTGTTCAGAGTCCGAAGAAACTCAGGCAATTCATCCTGGGTTAAAAAAGCATAGTGCTCTTTTTCATGAGGAGTCACGGCACTGGCTAGATCAGGTGCCGGATTGTACTCAGCCCTGCCAGTCACAACGGCATACTTCCAGACTTCTCCACAACGTTGACGAACCTTACGTACCTTCTCCGTTGCACCTCGTGCTTCTATCTTTGAAAGAACTGCAAGCAACTCCATCGGCTTGATATCTTTGATTGGCCGGTGGCCGATATAAGGAAATACATCTTTCTCAAAGGTTCTCAGCATTTCTTCGCGGTAGGAGACAGACCAGCGGTCATAGCGACGCTGATACCACTCCCGTGTGATAACCTCAAACGAGTTTTCAGCGTCTTGTTGACGACTAAGTTTCTCAATTTTTCGTTCAAGAGAGGGATCGTTGCCAGCCGCTAATGTTCTTTTAGCATCCTCACGCTTACTTCGGGCTTCAGCTAAAGAAACATCGGGATAAACGCCAATAGCGAGCAGCTTCTCTTTACCTAACGAACGGTATTTGAGACGCCAGTATCTTTTACCGTTGGGATTAACCAGCAGGTAAAGCCCACCACCATCGGCCAGTTTGTAGGGCTTCTCTTTGGGTTTCGCAGTTTCAACCTGACGAGCAGTCAGCTTCATTGGGGGTACCTCTCAGCAGGGGGTACAATTATACCCCCATCCATACCCCCACATTGAGCTTGACCCTGGGGGAGTACAATTGAGTTCAATAGACTAATAGAATGCTATAACTGCTGATTTATCAAGGGAAAATTGAGTTTGGTAGACTTCAGGAGACTTGAGTTTGGAGCGGGCGAAGGGAATCGAACCCTCGTATAGAGCTTGGGAAGCTCTCGTTCTACCATTGAACTACGCCCGCAAAGGTGTGCGAGGAGCATTATAAACCTTACTCCTCGCCTGGCAAGCACTCTGGATGCTAAGTGACGATAAAATAACCGGTTAGCACTTCGGCTTACTGCCCTGCGGCGGTAAATAACGCAGCGGATCAATAGCCGTTGCCCGGTAACGAATCTGGAAGTGCAGCCGCACCGAATCCGCATCCGAACTGCCCATGGTGGCGATCTGCTGGCCAATCTTCACGCTCTGCCCGTTGTTGACCATCAGCTTATCGTTGTGGGCATAAGCGGTAATGTAATCTTCGTTATGTTTAATCATCACCAGATTACCGTAACCGCGTAGCTGGTTGCCAACGTAAACCACCTTACCTGCCCCGGCAGCGTAAACCGGCTGTCCACGGCTGCCCGCGATATCAATCCCTTTGTTGCCGCCCTCTGAGGTTGAATACGTCATGACAACCTTGCCGCTTGCGGGCCAACGCCAGCAGCGTTGCCCAACCGGTGGCCATGATGACTGCGGTACCGCAGAGGAAGGGACCACTTTCGCCGTTTTGCTGGTAGCCGATTTTTTCGTACTGGAAGAGGACGCGCCGCTCACCTTCAGTTTTTGCCCAACTTCGATGGTATATGGCGGAGAAATTCCGTTCATCCGCGCCAAATCTCGCACGCTGGTGCCCGTCATGCGAGAAATACGCGACAGCGTATCACCACGCTTCACGGTGTAGACCGAACCGCTATAGCTGCCTTCTGATGAGTTGCCCGCACAGCCGGACAGCGCCAGGCCGAGCACAAGGCACATTAACAGTCGTAGTGGGGAAGAGATTGGGCTTCCTGCTCGCAAAACGAATCCTCAGGTCAAAAGCGTTGGAAGGATCTATGATAGCAGGGTCGCACGGGATGCTAAACCATCAGGACGGTGAGTTGTGGATTGGCAATGACGAAGCGGCACAGAGCGGCAGGGGACAGGGCTTGTTTTGGTAATGCCTTTTTTCCACTTATGGGCTACGCTGGTTGCCTGAGTATATGACCCGGTGGGTTTATGCCGGGTCATCTTTCATTTTCAGGAGTTGCCATGGCAGGGGAACACGTCATTTTGCTCGATGAGCACGATCAACCGTGCGGAATACTGGATAAGTACGCCGCGCACACACTCTCTACCCCGCTGCATCTCGCCTTCTCTTGTTGGTTATTTAACGATCGCGGCCAGTTTCTGGTCACCCGCCGCTCTTTAAGTAAAGTGGCCTGGCCCGGCGTATGGACCAACTCGGTCTGCGGGCATCCACAGCAGGGCGAAACTTTCGAACAGGCGATTGCCCGCCGCTGTCGCTTTGAGCTAGGTGTCGAAATCAGCCACATTACCCCGGTCGCGCCCGACTTCCGCTATCGCGCCGTAGCGCCTAACGGTATCGTCGAAAACGAAGTATGTCCGGTGTATGCGGCTCGCATCACCAGCGCCGTACAGCCGAATGCCGACGAGGTGATCGAGTATCAGTGGTGCGAGCTCGACGACGCGCTGCGTGCACTCGCACTGACGCCGTGGGCGTTTAGCCCATGGATGGTGATGGAGGCGGCAGATGCGAAGGCGCGTCAGGCATTTATCGATTTCGCTCGAACGTAGCCATCAGCCCCCCAAATCGTAAGCATAAAAAAACCCGGCCATCGCCGGGTTTTTCACCTTTCGCTTTCGCGATTATTTCACCGGACGCATCGCCGGGAACAGAATCACGTCGCGGATGGTATGGCTGTTGGTGAACAGCATGACCATACGGTCGATACCAATCCCCAGACCTGCGGTCGGCGGCAGGCCGTGTTCCAGCGCGGTAACGTAGTCTTCGTCGTAGAACATCGCTTCGTCATCGCCCGCTTCTTTAGCGTTAACCTGATCCTGGAAGCGCTGCGCCTGATCTTCTGCGTCGTTCAGCTCGCTGAAACCGTTACCGATTTCGCGGCCGCCGATGAAGAATTCAAAGCGGTCAGTGATTTCCGGGTTCACGTCGTTACGGCGCGCCAGCGGAGAAACCTCGGCCGGGTACTCGGTGATGAAGGTCGGTTGAATCAGGTGCGCTTCCGCCACTTCTTCGAAGATCTCGGTCACGATACGGCCCAGACCCCAGCTCTTCTCAACGTGTACGCCGATGCTTTCTGCAATCGCCTTCGCAGAGTCGAAGTTATCCAGATCGGCCATCTCCGTTTCCGGGCGGTATTTCTTGATAGCTTCACGCATGGTCAATTTTTCGAACGGCTTGCCGAAGTCGAAAGTCTGGTCGCCGTAAGGCACCGCGGTGTGGCCCAGAATATCCTGCGCCAGGGTACGGAACAGGGATTCGGTCAGCTCGATCAGATCTTTGTAATCTGCGTACGCCATGTAGAGTTCCATCATAGTGAACTCAGGGTTGTGGCGAACGGAGATGCCTTCGTTACGGAAGTTACGGTTGATTTCAAACACGCGTTCGAAGCCGCCAACCACCAAACGTTTCAGGTACAGTTCCGGCGCGATACGCAGGTACATGTCCAGATCCAGCGCGTTGTGATGGGTGATGAACGGACGAGCGGACGCGCCGCCAGGGATCACCTGCATCATCGGTGTTTCCACTTCCATAAAGCCGCGACCCACCATGAACTGACGGATACCCGCCAGAATCTGAGAACGCACCTTGAAAGTCTTGCGGGATTCATCGTTAGAGATGAGATCCAGGTAACGCTGACGGTAGCGCGCTTCCTGATCCTGCAGACCGTGGAATTTATCCGGCAGCGGACGCAGCGCTTTGGTCAGCAGACGCAGTTCGGTGCAATGGATAGACAGTTCACCGGTCTTGGTTTTGAACAGCTTACCTTTCGCGCCCAGAATATCGCCGAGGTCCCATTTCTTGAACTGCTCGTTGTAGATGCCTTCCGGCAGATCGTCACGCGCGACGTACAGCTGAATACGGCCGCCAACGTCCTGCAGCGTAACGAAGGACGCTTTACCCATAATACGACGGGTCATCATACGGCCCGCAACGGAGACCTCGATATTCAGCGCTTCGAGTTCTTCGCCTTCCTTATCATCATATTTCGCATGCAGAAGGTCTGAGGTGCTGTCGCGACGGAAATCGTTCGGGAACGGGATGCCCTGCTCACGCAGTGCAGCCAGCTTCTCGCGGCGTGCCTTCATTTCATTGTTAAGATCGACTACCTCGTCAGCGCCTTGTGCGTTTTGTTCAGACATGTTGGTTCCTCATAGCCCTGCTTTCAAACTTGCTTCGATAAATTGATCCAGACTTCCGTCCAGTACCGCCTGCGTATTGCGGGTTTCCACCCCAGTGCGCAGGTCTTTAATACGGGAATCGTCCAGGACATACGAACGAATCTGACTCCCCCAGCCGATATCAGACTTGTTGTCTTCCATCGCCTGCTTTTCCGCGTTCTTTTTCTGCATTTCCAGTTCATAAAGCTTCGCTTTCATCTGCTTCATGGCCTGGTCTTTGTTCTTGTGCTGGGAACGGTCGTTCTGGCACTGCGTCACAATCCCGGTCGGGATATGGGTGATACGCACCGCAGATTCCGTACGGTTAACGTGCTGACCACCCGCGCCGGAGGCACGGTAAACGTCGATACGCAGATCCGCCGGGTTGATGTCGATATCGATATCGTCATCTACTTCCGGGTACACGAACGCGGAGCTAAAGGAGGTGTGGCGACGGCCGCCGGAGTCGAACGGGCTCTTACGCACCAGGCGGTGAACGCCGGTTTCGGTACGCAGCCAGCCGTAGGCGTAATCACCGGAGATTTTAATGGTCACGGATTTAATCCCGGCCACTTCCCCTTCGGACTCTTCGATGATTTCAGTTTTAAAGCCGCGCGCTTCTGCCCAACGCAGATACATACGCTCGAGCATGCTTGCCCAGTCCTGCGCTTCAGTACCGCCGGAACCGGCCTGGATATCAAGGTAGCAATCGGCGTTGTCATACTCGCCGGAGAACATACGACGGAACTCGAGCTGCGCCAGCTTCTCTTCCAGCGTGTCCAGCTCGGCAACGGCTTCGTTGAAGGTGTCTTCGTCGTCGGCTTCTACAGCCAGTTCCAGCAGGCCGGAAACGTCTTCCAGGCCCTGGGCCATTTGGTCGAGGGTATCGACGATCGCTTCAAGGGAAGAACGCTCTTTGCCCAGCGCCTGCGCGCGTTCGGGTTCGTTCCAGACATCCGGCTGTTCCAGCTCGGCGTTTACTTCTTCCAGACGCTCTTTCTTAGCATCATAGTCAAAGATACCCCCTAAGAACGTCGGAACGCTCCGTGAGGTCCTGAATGCGATTATTTACCGGGTTTATTTCAAACATGGTCTATTTTCTTTTAATGGACGAGAAAAATGCGGTTATAAGAGCGGAATCTTAGCGGATTCCCGCCCTTATTTACAGTGTAAGAGATGCTAAATCGGCCACAGATGCTCGATGATCAACTGTAAGCTCCGGTTGCCGCGAAACTCGTTAATGTCCAGCCGGTAGGCCAGAGTCACTTCGCGCACGCCGTTATCCGGCCAGACTGTCGTGTCAACGTTGAAGGCGATGCCGTCCAGCAGGGGGCCGCCGCCAACCGGTTCAACCATCACTTTCAGGTGACGTTCGCCCACCAGCCGCTGCTGCAACAGGCGAAAACGCCCGTCAAACAGCGGTTCCGGGAACATCTGCCCCCACGGGCCAGCGTCACGCAGCATCTGCGCCATTTCCAGCGTCATCTCCTGCGGACTCAGTTCGCCGTCGGAAAGGATCTCCCCTTGCAGCAGCGCCGGATCCAGCCATTCGGTCACCAGCTCGCCAAATCGGTGCTGGAATTCTTCAAAGCGCTCTTCTTCCAGCGAAAGTCCCGCCGCCATCGCGTGGCCGCCAAACTTCAGCATCAACCCCGGATGCAGCGTGTCCAGACGCTCCAGCGCATCGCGCATGTGCAGCCCCTGAATAGAACGCCCGGAACCTTTCAGTTGGCCGTTCCCCGCGGGGGCAAAAGCAATCACCGGACGGTGGAAGCGCTCTTTGATGCGCGAAGCGAGAATACCCACCACGCCCTGATGCCACTCCGGATGATACATCGCCAGCCCGCCGGGCAGCTCCGCACGGCTACGCTCAAGCTGCTCGCACAGCGTCAGCGCTTCCACCTGCATCCCCTGCTCTATTTCTTTACGGGTTTGGTTTAAGGCGTCCAGTTCATTTGCCAGTACGCGCGCTTCACCGAGGTTGTCGCACAACAGCAGCGCCACGCCGACCGACATGTCGTCCAGCCGCCCGGCGGCGTTCAGACGCGGCCCAAGCGCAAAGCCCAGATCGCTGGCCACCAGTTTAGCCGCGTCGCGGTTGGCAATCTCCAGTAGCGCCTTGATGCCCGGACGGCAGACGCCCGCACGAATGCGGCTCAGCCCCTGGTAGGTCAAAATACGGTTGTTGACGTCCAGGGGCACCACGTCAGCCACGGTGCCCAGCGCCACCAGATCGAGAAATTCGACAATCTTCGGCGCCGCAATGCCGCGGGACTCAAACCAACCTTTCTCTTTCAGATGGTTACACAGCACCAGCATCAGGTAGAACGCCACTCCAACGCCCGCCAGCGACTTCGACGGGAAGGGGCAATCCACGAGATTCGGGTTCACCATCGCATCGGCGTTGGGCAACGTTTCGCCCGGCAGGTGGTGATCGGTCACCAGCACGCGGATCCCGAGACGGTGCGCATGATCGACACCGGCATGGGACGAGATCCCATTATCCACCGTCATGATCATTTGTGCGCCGCGCGCGTGAGCCTGATCGACCACTTCCGGGCTTAAGCCGTAACCATCTTCAAAACGGTTCGGTACCAGATATTCCACGCTGCGACAGCCCATCGCCCGCAGCGACAGTACGCTCAGCGCGGTACTGGTTGCGCCATCGGCGTCGAAGTCGCCCACCACCATAATGCGCAGGTTATTCTCAAAGGCATCGTGCAGCATCTCGACGGCTTTCTCGACGCCGGTCAAGGTACGCCAGTGCAGCATACCTTTCAGGCCGCGCTCGAGATCGTCCGGCGACTTCACGCCACGGCTGGCGTACAGGCGACGCAGCAGCGGCGAAAGCTCTGCGGGCAAGGTGATGGATTCATCCACCTCTCGGCGGCGAAGTTGAGTCTGTTGTTTCACGCGAATTATTTACCGCTGGTCTGTTTTTGATGTTCGTCGAGGAATGCTTTCATCTCTTTCGGGCCCTGATAGCCCGGCACCATAAAGCCATCGCTCAACACGATAGCCGGCGTGCCGGTGACGCCAAACTGCACGCCCAGCGCATAGTGGTTCGCGATGTCGATATCGCAGGTCGCCGCCTGCACGCCCTTGCCGTTCATCGCGTCGTCGAACGCTTTATTACGGTCTTTAGCGCACCAGATCGATTTAATATCCTGCTCGGCCTGGCTTTGCACGCCCTGACGCGGGAAGGCCAGGTAGCGCACGGTGATGCCCAACGCATTGTAGTCTTTCATCTCTTCATGCAGCTTGTGGCAGTAGCCGCAGGTGATGTCGGTAAAGACGGTAATGACGTGTTTTTCCTGCGGCGCTTTGTAAACGATCATCTCTTTTTCCAGCGCCTTCAGGTGGGTCATCAACAGCGCGTTGGTCACGTTAACCGGCTGCGAGCCGCTTACGTCATACATCGGCCCCTGGATAATGTGCTTGCCGTCGTCGGTGACGTACAGCACGCCGCTGTTGGTCAGCACGGTTTTCATGCCCGCAACCGGCGCGGGCTGAATGTCGGTACTCTGTACGCCGAGCTTAGCGAGCGACTGCTTGATCGCGGCGTCATCTGCGTGGGCCAGGCCGGAGAACGCGGCGGCCAGCAGGGTAAACATCATTAAACCTTTTTTCATAATCCGTCCTTTTAAATCAACATCATGCGCGTGGATGATGCTGTTGGTGAAGTTGTCGCAGCCGCTCGGTCGCAACGTGCGTATAAATTTGGGTCGTCGACAAATCGCTGTGCCCCAGCAGCATTTGCACCACGCGCAGGTCTGCGCCGTGGTTGAGCAGATGGGTGGCAAACGCGTGTCGTAATACGTGCGGCGACAGCTTTTCGCTGTCGATTCCCGCTAGCTGGGCATAATGTTTAATGCGATGCCAGAAGGTCTGTCGGGTCATCTGCTGCGCGCGCTGGCTGGGAAACAGCACATCAATCGCCACACCGTTCAGCAGCCACGGGCGGCCATGTTCCAGCCAGTTTTCCACCCAGTAGACCGCCTCTTCGCCCAGCGGCACCAGGCGTTCTTTATTACCTTTACCGATCACCCGCACCACGCCCTGACGCAGGCTGATGTCGCTCATTGTCAGGCCGACCAGTTCCGACACGCGCAGTCCGGTCGCGTAGAGTACCTCAAGCATAGCTTTATCGCGCAGCTCCAGCGGCTGATCCACCAGCGGCGCCTGCAACAGGCGTTCAACCTGTGCTTCGCTGAGATCTTTCGGCAGCCGCTGCGGCAGTTTCGGCGAAGCCAGCAGCGCGCTGGGATCGTCCTGACGTATTTTTTCGCGGTACAGATGCTGGAAAAAGCGCCGCATGGCGCTCAGCAGACGCGCGGAACTGGTCGCCTTATAGCCGCCCTGCTGACGCTCGGCGAGTAAGTTTTGCAGATCGTCGCTCTGAACGCTTTCCAGCGTCAGGTTTCGATGAGCCAGCCATTCGACCACCATGGTCAGATCCCGACGATAGGCGCTGAGGGTATTTTCCGCCAGATTACGCTCCAGCCACAGCGCATCAAGAAACTGTTCAATTCGCGCAAGATCCTTTTCCACTTCGAGCCCTCTGCGTGTTAAATCAGCACCATTATGCCTGAATCAGGCCCCTTTCTGGTACACTAGCCGCATCGTCATCGCAAGAATCGAGAGCAGTACGTCATGAATATCGGCCTTTTTTACGGTTCCAGCACCTGCTACACCGAGATGGCAGCGGAGAAAATTCGCGACATTATCGGCCCGGAACTGATCACATTACATAACCTGAAAGATGATTCCCCGGCCTTAATGGAGCAATACGACGTGCTCATTCTGGGGATTCCAACCTGGGATTTCGGTGAGATTCAGGAAGATTGGGAAGCGGTCTGGGAACAGCTGGATACGTTGAACCTCGAAGGTAAAATCGTCGCGCTGTACGGCATGGGCGACCAGCTCGGCTATGGCGAGTGGTTCCTCGATGCGCTCGGCATGTTGCACGACAAACTGGCGACCAAAGGCGTGAAATTTGTCGGCTACTGGCCGACTGAAGGCTATGAGTTCACCAGCCCGAAACCCGTCATCGCCGATGGACAGCTGTTTGTTGGCCTCGCGCTGGACGAAACCAATCAGTATGACCTCAGCGACGAACGCATTCAGAGCTGGTGCGAACAGATTCTCGGCGAAATGGCCGAACAGTTCTCTTAATGCTTAGTGGGCGCGGGCTGCTGCAGGAGAATCCGCCGCAGATCGCGCCACTCTTCCGGGTTCATGCTATCAGCCGCCAGCCAGAGATGTTGGCGACGACCGCCCGGACGGCGAATCCGCAGCATCATGCCCGAGTTCAGCATCCACGGTGCCCCCAGAATCTCCCACTCCTGATTACGCCAGCGCAACCGGGAATCCATCAGCAGCTTAATCTCCCCCTGGTGTGAGTGAATACGCCGTTGGCTGCGCACGCAGTCAAACACCACCAGCGACAATAAAAGCAACCAGAGCGGAGTGTAGCTCAGCGGCCACGGCATCAGCAGCACAAACGCTGCCACCAGCCCGTGGAGCAGGAGAGAAAGCCACTGCGAGCGCCAGGAGACGCGTAAATCAGATTGCCACAGGACCACGTTCCCGATTCCGTGTCTGAATAAGTTGCACCATGCGCTGAAGGCTAGCATCGGCCGGTTCGCCGTGATTCATCAACCAGTTGAAAAGGTCCGGATCGTCACACTCCAGCAGACGAATAAAGAGAGCTTTATCTTCATCGCTCAGCGTGTCGTACTCATATTCAAAGAACGGCATGATGGAGATGTCGAGTTCGCGCATACCGCGGCGGCATGCCCAATGGATACGGGCTTTATTATTGATGTCCATAATTTCCTTCCAGCATTACGTTGCTACTAGTTTAACGTGTTTTTTGCAGTTACTTTACTGGAATATCACGTTGCACGCGTCATATTCCGAAAAAAAACCTCACAAAATGAAGGGCATTCATCTTATTACGAGCCGCTTCGCAGAACGCGCGAACGGCACAAAACGGCCATCGAAAGCGCTTGCAATGGCGGGCATCTCTTTTACCATGAACAAATAAGCGCGTTACTCAATTCAGGATATCAATATGGCTTTTACTCCTTTTCCTCCGCGTCAGCCCTCCGCCTCCGCGCGTTTACCGCTGACGTTAATGACGCTTGATGATTGGGCGCTGGCGACCATTTCCGGTGCCGACAGTGAAAAGTACCTGCAGGGCCAGGTGACCGCAGATGTGGCGCAGCTTGATGAGCACCAACATCTTCTGGTCGCTCACTGCGATGCCAAGGGTAAAATGTGGAGCAACCTGCGTCTGTTCCGTCGCCAGGACGGTTTCGCCTGGATTGAGCGTCGCAGCGTGCGTGAAGAACAGCTGACCCAGTTGAAGAAATACGCCGTGTTCTCAAAAGTCACCATCGCCGCCGATGATGCGCGGGTATTGCTGGGCGTTGCCGGATTCCAGGCTCGCGCCGCGCTGGCGAATCTCTTTACCGAGCTGCCGGGGGCCGAGAAACCTTGCCTGCAGGAAGGTGAAACGTCTCTGCTGTGGTTTGCTCATCCGGAAGAACGTTTCCTGTTGGTGACCGACGAAGCAACCGCCGAGCGCGTGACCGAGGCGTTGCGCGGTGAAGCGCAGCTTAACAACAGCCAGCAGTGGCTGGCACTGAATATTGAAGCCGGTCTGCCGGTGATTGATGAAGTGAACAGCGCGCAGTTTATTCCGCAGGCCACTAACCTACAGGCGCTGGGCGGCATCAGCTTTAAGAAAGGCTGCTACACCGGTCAGGAGATGGTGGCGCGCGCGAAATTCCGCGGCGCCAACAAGCGCGCGCTGTGGACGCTGGCGGGTAAAGCCTCTCGCGTACCACAAGCCGGGGAAGATTTAGAACTGCAGATGGGCGACAACTGGCGTCGTACCGGCACGGTGCTGGCCGCAGTGCAGCTCGATGACGGTCAGTTGCTGGTGCAGGTTGTGATGAACAACGATATGGAAGCCGACAGCGTATTCCGCGTGCGCGACGATGCCAACACCTTAAGCATCAAGCCGCTGCCGTATTCGTTAGACGAAGAGTAATTAGGTTTGGCATAACACTGGAATATTTCGTAGGCCTGATAAGCGTAGCGCCATCAGGCTATCCAGTGCCGGGGCCGGATGACGGTGCTGCCTCATCCGGCTTACATAATAAATCCCGGGAGAGACATTTATCTGCCCGGGGTTACGCTGACACTAGGCGTGTTGGCCCACGTACAGATAAATCGCCAGAAAATGGCAAGCGCTACCGCCCAGTACAAACGCGTGCCAGATAGCGTGGTTGTACGGAATCCGCTTGCAGACATAAAAAATCACCCCCAGCGAATACACTACCCCCCCGACCGCCAGCAGCGTCACGCCGCCAATCGCCAGCTTCACCGCCAGCTGATATACCACAATCAGCGATAGCCAACCCATGGTCAGATAGGTCACCAGCGACAGCACCTTAAAGCGATGCGCGATGGTCAGCTTAAACAGAATCCCCAGCAGTGCCAGGCTCCAGATAACAATCATCAACCCGCGGGCGAGCGGAGAATCTAACCCCACCAGCAGAAACGGCGTGTAGGTACCGGCAATCAGCAGGTAGATGGCGCAGTGGTCGAATTTCTTCAGCCAGACTTTAGCCCGCTGCGAAGGAATGGCGTGGTACAGCGTCGAGGCGAGAAACAGCAGGATCATGCTGCCGCCGTACAGGCTATAGCTGGTGATGGCGGTCGCGCTGGCATTGGCGTCAACGGCCTGCACCAGCAACAAAACCAGCCCGACGATGCCGAGCACAAAACCGACACCGTGACTAATGCTATTGGCAACTTCCTCTGCCAGAGAGTATCCCTGCTGAATGAGTGGTTTCTTATCCATTACGCGCTCCGGGCGAACGACAAATCAAGCAACGGCACTAGCGTAACTGAGAATGGTTCCAGTGAACACATGTAAGCTAAAATAAAAAGGTGATTTTTTGTAAAATACGAATAATCAATAAGTTAACAAACTCATTCAACTAACAGGTGTACGCATTTTCATTTAATACATTTAAATTCAATAACATAAAAGGTGTTCTCACCGGGGTAGATGTCGGTAATCACCTGTTTAAGCTGCGGAAGCGTCATGTTTTCCTGCTCCGCGTGGCGTTCGGTGAGGGTATCCAGGGTTACGGTTGAGGTGGCAAGGACTTCAATCGTGCAGAAGTACCCGTCATCTTCATAGCGCCCGACACGCAAAATATCGCCGGTTTTGAAATGGGATTCTGCCGCATCGCGCAGCGTAATGGTCTTGCGCCCGGCAACAATGTCATCCTGAAAGCGCTGAAAAAAAGTGATGTCGTTAGGCTGCATGGTATTATTCCCTTTAGGTTTTCAAATTAACGAGTATCCGCCACCGTGAGCATGTTCTCCCACGCCGCTATCGCCAGCCTCAATAATCTTGAGATGATGGTCTATCACTATGTCATCAAAAATCGCGACACGGTAATGTACATGACCATTCGTGAGCTGGCCGACGCGGCGGGCGTCTCCACCACCACGGTGATGCGCTTCTGCCGCAAGCTCAACTGCGATGGCTACTCGGAGTTTCGCGTTCGCTTCAAATTATATCTGGAGCAGGAAGAACCGCAGCAGACTAATTTCGGCGCCAGTGAAATTATCAGCTTTTTCAAAAGCGTCAATAATGATGAGTTTGATAAACTGCTGGATCGCGCGGTCGACGTTATTCTCACCTCTGAGCGTATTATTTTTGTCGGCGCGGGGACTTCAGGGTCATTAGCGAAATATGGTGCGCGGTTCTTTTCTAATATTGGAAAATTCAGTAATCATATCGACGATCCTTATTTTCCGGTCACCAATGACATGGCCAAAAATGCGCTGGCCATTGTGCTTTCCGTCTCTGGCGAAACCGAAGAGATCCTCCGTTTTGCCAGCCAGTTTAGCCTGCACCACTGTAAAGTCATGTCGATCACCAGCCATGAACACTCGCGTCTGGCGAAACTGGCGGATTTCAATCTCTCCTGGCACGTATCACAAACGCGTATTGCCGGCGTTTACGATATTACGACGCAGATTCCGGTTATCTATATTCTGGAGTCATTAGGCCGCAAACTGGCGAAGAAATTAGCATAAAAATACAGGGTGTTTTTTCGATGTAACATATGCCCTGAAGGGTAATTTGTTATATCGTGACATTTAATATTCCTTTGTTAGACTCCGTATTATTAAATCTAATCTGCGAGCCTGACAAAGATGAAAAAACTGACCTTACCGAAAGACTTTTTATGGGGTGGCGCGGTTGCTGCACACCAGGTTGAAGGCGGCTGGAACAAAGGCGGCAAAGGCCCCAGCATCTGTGATGTGCTCACCGGCGGCGCGCACGGCGTACCGCGCGAAATAACCCAGGAAGTCGTGCCGGGTAAATACTACCCCAACCACGAAGCCATCGACTTCCACGGGCACTACAAAGAAGACATCAAGCTGTTCGCCGAGATGGGCTTCAAATGCTTCCGCACGTCGATTGCCTGGACCCGCATCTTCCCGAACGGCGATGAAAGCCAGCCCAACGAAGAAGGGCTGAAATTCTACGACGACATGTTCGATGAGCTGCTCAAATACAACATTGAGCCGGTAATTACCCTCTCCCACTTTGAAATGCCGCTGCACCTGGTGCAGGAATACGGCGGCTGGACCAACCGCAAAGTCGTTGATTTCTTTGTCCACTTCTCCGAAGTGGTCTTCGAGCGCTACAAAAATAAGGTCAAATACTGGATGACCTTCAATGAAATCAACAACCAGCGCAACTGGCGCGCGCCGCTTTTCGGCTACTGCTGCTCCGGCGTGGTTTACACCGAGCATGAAAATCCGGAAGAGACTATGTACCAGGTGCTGCACCATCAGTTCGTGGCCAGCGCCCTCGCGGTAAAAGCCGCGCGCCGCATCAACCCGGAGATGAAAGTCGGCTGCATGCTGGCGATGGTGGCGCTCTATCCGTTCTCCTGCAAGCCGGAAGATGTGATGTTCGCCCAGGAATCGATGCGCGAGCGCTACGTGTTTACCGACGTGCAGCTGCGCGGCTACTACCCAAGCTACATGCTCAACGAATGGGAACGCCGTGGCTTCAACATCAGGATGGAAGCCGGCGATGAGGCCATTCTGCGTGAAGGCACCTGCGACTACCTCGGCTTTAGCTACTACATGACTAACGCCGTGAAGGCAGAAGGCGGCAGCGGCGATGCCATTTCCGGCTTTGAAGGCAGCGTGCCGAACCCGCACGTGAAAGCCTCCGACTGGGGCTGGCAGATTGACCCGGTTGGCCTGCGCTATTCACTGTGCGAGCTGTACGAGCGCTATCAGAAACCGCTGTTTATCGTGGAAAACGGCTTCGGCGCTTACGATAAGGTGGAAGAAGACGGCAGCATCAATGATGACTACCGTATTGACTATCTGCGCGCGCACGTTGAAGAGATGATGAAGGCGGTAACCTATGACGGCGTCGACCTGATGGGCTATACGCCATGGGGCTGTATCGACTGCGTGTCGTTCACCACCGGGCAGTACAGCAAGCGCTATGGCTTCATCTATGTGAACAAGCACGATGACGGCACCGGCGATATGTCGCGTTCACGGAAGAAGAGTTTTGAGTGGTATAAGGCGGTGATTGCCAGCAACGGCGAGAGTCTGTGATTTTTGCCGGATGGCGCTGCGCTTATCCGGCCTGCGGAAACTTAACCTGTAGGCCGGATAAGGCGTTTACGCCGCCATCCGGCAATCAAAACGCTATTTTCCACCCGCCAGCTCAATAAAACTCCCCGTCACATACGACGCCTTGTCGCTCAGCAACCAGACAATCGCCTGCGCCACTTCTTCCGGCTGGCCGCCGCGCTGCATCGGCAGGACGGATTTTACCCGGTCAACGCGCCCCGGCTCGCCGCCGTCGGCATGCATTTCGGTATAGATAAAGCCTGGCCTGACGCCGTTCACGCGAATCCCCTGCGCCGCCACTTCAATCGACAGCCCGGTAGTCAGCGTGTCAATCGCCCCTTTCGACGCGGCATAGTCGACATACTCGCCCGGCGATCCAAGGCGCGCCGCGGCCGAGGAGACATTGACAATCGCCCCGCCCTTCCCGCCGTACGGTATCGCCATGCGCTTTACCGCTCCCCGACAGCACAGGAAATAGCCGGTCACATTGGTGGTTAACACCCGATTAATCCGCTCAGCGGTTAACGCCTCTACGCGGCTTTGGGTGAACAACACCCCAGCATTATTCACCAACGCCATCAACGGTTCCGGTTGCTTGTCGAGCAGGGCAAACATCGCTTCCACCTGCGCCTCATCGCCAATATCCGCCTGCACCGCAAACGCTTTACCGCCTGCGGCCGTAATAGCATCAACCACCTCATCCGCCGCCTGCGCGTTCCGGTGATAATTCACCGCCACCGTATACCCTTCCTGTGCCAGCTGTAGCGCGGTAGCCCGGCCAATCCCCCGGCTGGCGCCGGTCACTAATGCAAGAGCCATACATTTCTCCCAAAAATAAAGGCGCCGTAGCGCCTTTAGAAGATAGTGCAATCAATGGATTACTGGTATTCGCTCATCGGTACACAGGAGCAGAACAGGTTACGGTCGCCGTAAACATCATCAAGACGTTTTACGGTCGGCCAGTATTTGTTCGCCATGCCCGCCGGGAAAACGGCCAGCTCGCGGCTATAACCGTGATTCCACTCGGCCACCAGCTCATTCTGGGTGTGCGGAGAGTTCACCAGCGGGTTATCTTCCAGCGTCCACTCGCCCGCTTTCACGCGGTCGATTTCACTGCGAATCGCCAGCATCGCGTCGATAAAGCGGTCCAGTTCAGCTTTACCTTCAGACTCCGTCGGCTCAACCATCAGGGTACCCGCCACAGGGAAGGACATGGTCGGCGCATGGAAACCGTAGTCGATCAGGCGCTTGGCGATATCCAGCTCGCTGATGCCGGTCTCTTCTTTCAGCGGACGAATATCCAGAATACATTCATGCGCCACGTGGCCATGGCTACCGGTATACAGCACCGGATAAGCGTCTCTCAGGCGGGTAGCAATGTAGTTGGCGTTGAGGATCGCCACCTGGCTTGCCTGCTTCAGCCCTTCCGCGCCCATCATACGGATATACATCCAGCTGATAGGCAGAATAGACGCGCTGCCGAACGGCGCTGCGGATACCGCGCCCTGACGGGTCAGCATGCCTTCAATATGCACCACGCTGTGGCCCGGCACGAACGGCGCCAGGTGAGATTTCACGCCGATAGGTCCCATACCTGGGCCGCCGCCGCCGTGCGGAATGCAGAAGGTTTTGTGCAGGTTGAGGTGCGAAACGTCCGCGCCGATAAAGCCCGGAGAAGTAATACCCACCTGAGCGTTCATGTTCGCGCCATCGAGGTATACCTGGCCGCCGAACTGGTGCACGATTTCGCACACTTCACGGATGGTTTCTTCATACACGCCGTGGGTGGACGGATAGGTCACCATGATGCAGGAAAGATTGTCGGCATGCTGCTCCGCCTTCGCGCGCAGATCCGCCAGATCGATGTTACCGTTCTTATCGCAGGCCACGACCACGACCTGCATCCCCGCCATCTGCGCGGAAGCCGGGTTAGTACCGTGAGCAGAACTTGGAATCAGGCAGATATCACGATGGCCGTCGTTGCGGCTTTCATGATAGTGACGAATCGCCAGCAGGCCCGCGTACTCGCCCTGCGCACCGGAGTTCGGCTGCATGCACAGCGCGTCGTAGCCGGTCAGTTTCACCAGCCACTCGGAAAGCTGACCGATCATCTGATGGTAGCCCTCGGCCTGATCAACCGGGCAGAACGGGTGCAGTTCGGCAAATTCCGGCCAGGTGATTGGGATCATTTCTGCTGCGGCGTTCAGTTTCATGGTGCAGGAACCCAGCGGAATCATCGCCTGGTTCAGCGCCAGATCTTTACGCTCCAGCGAGTGCATGTAGCGCATCATCTCGGTTTCGCTGTGGTAGCGATTAAAGACCGGATGCGCGAGGATCGCATCGTCACGCAGCATGCTGCTCTGAATAGAGCGGCTGTCGAGCGCCACGTCTTTATCGAGCGTGTCGATATCCAGGCCGTGGTTTTCACCCAGGATCACGCTAAACAGCGCCAGCACGTCTTCACGGGTGGTAGTTTCGTTCAGCGTCACGCCGACGGCATTAATAATGTCGCTACGCAGGTTAATTTCGGCAACCTGCGCGCGCGCCAGCACCGCCGCTTTATCCGCCACTTCCACGCACAGGGTATCGAAGAAGTGCGCATGGCGCAGCTTCAGCCCTTTCTGCTGCAGGCCGGTCGCCAGAATATCGGTCAGGCGATGAATACGGTTCGCGATACGTTTCAGGCCAACCGGACCGTGGAAGACCGCGTACAGGCTGGCAATGTTGGCCAGCAGCACCTGAGAGGTACAGATGTTGGAGTTAGCTTTCTCGCGGCGAATGTGCTGCTCGCGAGTCTGCATCGCCATGCGCAGTGCGGTATTGCCCGCCGCATCTTTCGATACGCCGATAATACGGCCCGGCATGGCGCGTTTGAATTCATCTTTAGCGGCAAAGAATGCCGCGTGCGGGCCACCGTAGCCCATCGGAACACCGAAGCGCTGGGCTGAGCCGAAGACAATGTCCGCGCCTTGTTTACCCGGCGCAGTTAACAACACCAGCGCCATAAAGTCAGCGGCAACGCTCACCACCACTTTGCGGGATTTCAGTTCTGCAATCAGTTTGCTGTAATCATGCACTTCGCCAGTAGTACCCACCTGCTGCAGCAGTACGCCAAAGACGTCCTGATGCTCCAGCGCTTTGTCGGCGTCATCGACGATAACGTCAAAACCAAAGGTTTCCGCACGAGTACGAACCACGTCCAGCGTTTGCGGATGGACATCAGCCGCAACGAAGAAGCGATTTGCGTTCTTCAGCTTGCTTACGCGCTTGGCCATCGCCATCGCTTCTGCGGCGGCAGTCGCTTCATCCAGCAGGGAAGCGGAAGCCATATCGAGACCGGTCAGATCCAGCGTAACCTGCTGGAAGTTAAGCAGCGCTTCAAGGCGGCCCTGAGACACTTCCGGTTGATACGGAGTATAAGCGGTGTACCAGCCCGGGTTTTCCAGCATGTTGCGCAGGATGACTGGCGGCAGCTGCACCGGGGTGTAGCCCATGCCAATGTACGACTTAAAGCGCTTGTTGCGACCCGCAATCGCCTTCAGCTCCGCCAGCGCGGCGAATTCTGTGGTGGCCTCGCCTACCTGCGGCGGCGTGGCAAGCTGGATATCTTTCGGCACGATCTGTTCAATCAGTGCGTTGAGTGAATCCGCGCCAACCGTTTTGAGCATCTCTTGCTGCTGCTGGGCATCCGGCCCGATGTGACGTTCAATAAACGCGCCACGGTTTTCAAGCTGGCTTAAAGTCTGTGTCATGAGCGATGGTTCCTGAAACGTGCGGTGATTTTAAGATTTCATCTTCCAGAGGAAGAGGTTTGGGGTGACAGTGCGAACATACCCTCACCCCGGCCCTCTCCCGGAGGGAGAGGGGGAAAACCGTTATTCGTCTTCTAACAGGGCTTCGTATGCGGTCGCGTCCAGCAGTGCGGCAACTTCCGCTTCGTCGCTGGCCTTGATCTTGAAGATCCAGCCGCCGGCGTACGGTTCGCTGTTTACCAGCTCCGGTGAATCACCCAGTTCTTCATTAACCGCAACGATTTCACCGCTGATTGGCGCGTAGATATCGGAAGCCGCTTTCACGGACTCCGCCACCGCGCAGTCGTCGCCCGCGCTGACGGTCGCGCCGACTTCCGGCAGGTCAACAAACACCATGTCGCCCAGTAACTCCTGCGCGTGCTCGGTGATCCCCACGGTGTAGCTGCCGTCTGCTTCTTTGCGCAGCCATTCGTGTTCTTTACTGTATTTCAGTTCTGCTGGTACGTTGCTCATCAAAAAATCTCCAGAATAATAATCGGTTACGCCACGGCCTTGCCGTTACGTACAAAAACAGGTTTGGTGACCTTCACCGGCATTTCACGGTTACGGATTTGCACAATTGCCGTCTCGCCAATGCCCTGAGGGACGCGAGCCAGCGCAATACTATGGCCTAAGGTCGGCGAGAAAGTCCCGCTGGTGATCACACCTTCACGCGCATTGCCGTTATCATCGGTAAAACGCACCGTCAGTTCGCCGCGCAGCACGCCTTTTTCGGTCATCACCAGGCCCACCAGTTGGTCGGTGCCTTTTTCACGTTCCAGCTCCAGCACGTCGCGACCGATAAAGTTGCGGTCAGCCGGTTCCCAGGCGATGGTCCAGCCCATGTTGGCCGCCAGCGGAGAGACGCTTTCGTCCATCTCCTGGCCATACAGGTTCATGCCGGCCTCTAAACGCAGCGTATCGCGCGCGCCCAGGCCGCAAGGCTTCACGCCCGCCTGGACCAGCTGCTGCCAGAAATCCGCCGCCTGCGCTTTCGGCAGGGCGATTTCATAGCCCGCTTCGCCGGTATAGCCGGTGGTGGCGATAAAGAAATCGCCCGCCTGCACGCCAAAGAATGGCTTCATGCCTTCTACCGCGTGGCGTTGTTCATCGCTAAACAGCGTGCCCGCTTTCGCCTGCGCATTTGGCCCCTGCACCGCAATCAGCGACAGGTCGTCACGAACGGTGATATCAATGGCATAAGGTTCAGCGTGTTGGGTAATCCAGGAGAGGTCTTTTTCGCGGGTGGCGGAGTTAACGACGAGGCGGAAGAAATCTTCGGTGAGGTAGTAAACGATCAGGTCATCAATCACGCCGCCCGATGCGTTCAACATCCCGCTATAAAGTGCTTTGCCGGGTTTGGTGAGCTTCGCCACGTCGTTGGCCAGCAGATAGCGTAGAAACTCGCGGGTGCGCGGGCCGTGCAAATCGACGATCGTCATATGCGACACATCGAACATCCCGGCGTCGGTACGCACCGCATGGTGCTCATCAATCTGCGACCCATAGTGCAGCGGCATCATCCAGCCGTGGAAATCCACCATACGTGCGCCACATAACACGTGCTGGTCATACAAAGGCGTTTGTTGAGCCATCATGTCCTCGTTGAATATATCGCACCACAAAAACACGCGCCGACGCCCGTCCAGGCACCGACGCAAACGTTCTCTTTTCCCTGAACTTACCACCGAACACCGTGCTAAACCATCAGGAAAAAAGGGACATCACATTAGCTTATGACCAAAAGTCGCCAAAAAGCATACAGAGGAATCAACTGGAAAAAAGCGAATTACACCACATTTAATTAACAATAATGGTTAACAATTCAGCATAAGATAATATTTACTGCGAAAAACAGGGCGACTTTCCCGTAACATTAAATTTGATGGATTAATAAAACTAATGCGAAAAAATGGGTGAAATTAGAATTTTTCAAATGAGGGGGAAGACTCCCGGTGGAACCACCGGGAGTAAAAGTGTGAGCGACTTAACGAAGCCACTCCGGCAGGTCGTTCAGGCCCATCGCCTGACGAATCAGCTGTGGTTTTACGCCGGGCAGCGTATCGGCAAGCTTCAGTCCGATATCACGCAGCAGTTTTTTCGCCGGGTTCTCGCCGGCAAACAGTTCGCGGAACCCCTGCATTCCCGCTAACATCAGCGCAGCGCTGTGCTTACGGCTGCGTTCGTAGCGACGCAGATAGAAATGCTGGCCGATGTCTTTCCCCTGCGCGTGCAGGCGTTTGAGCTCTTCAATCAACTCGGCGGCGTCCATAAAGCCCAGATTCACCCCCTGCCCCGCCAGCGGATGAATGGTGTGCGCCGCGTCGCCGACCAGCGCCAGACGGTGCGCGGCAAACTGGCGCGCGTAACGCCCGGTCAGCGGGTAAACCTGCCGCTCGCTCTCCACCCGACACAGCCCCAGGCGGTTATCAAAGGCAATGTTCAGCGCTTTGTTGAACTCGCTTTCATCCGCCTGCTGCATCCGCTGCGCCTCTTCCGGCGACAACGACCAGACGATAGAACACAGATGCGGATCGCTAAGCGGCAGGAAAGCCAGAATGCCGTCGCCATGGAAGCTCTGACGTGCTACCGCCTCGTGTGGCGCGTCGGTGCGAACGGTCGCCACCAGCGCATGATGCCGGTAGTCCCAGAACGTCAGCGGTATATCGGCTTTGCTACGCAGCCAGGAGTTGGCGCCATCGGCTCCCACTACCAGACGTGCGGTCAGCATGCCGCCGTCTTTCAGCGTCAGAAACGCTTCGTTTTCGCCCCAGGCGACCTGCTGCAATTCCGCAGGTGCCATCAGGGTGATATCCGCGCTACGCTCGGCTTTCTGCCACAGCGCATGGTGAATAACCGCATTTTCGACGATATGCCCCAGATGGCTGTAGCCCATGCTGCGATCGTCAAACGCAATGCGGCCAAAACTGTCTTTATCCCACACTTCCATGCCGTGGTAGCGGCTGACGCGCTGCGCGACAATCGCCTGCCAGACATCCAGCTTTGACAGCAGCTTTTCGCTGCCGGCATTAATGGCGGATACGCGCAGCGCAGGCGGCGCATC
This sequence comes from Kluyvera georgiana ATCC 51603, assembly GCF_001654985.1. Taxonomy (GTDB): domain Bacteria; phylum Pseudomonadota; class Gammaproteobacteria; order Enterobacterales; family Enterobacteriaceae; genus Kluyvera; species Kluyvera georgiana. The sequence goes on along the minus strand of NZ_LXEU01000019.1, from coordinate 10,881 downwards.
GGCGGCCAACGCTTGCGGCAGAGATTGTTCCAGCACGGCAACCCGCAGGCCGCTGCCCTGTAAACCGCAGGCCACCGCCAGCCCGACCATACCACCGCCTACGATGGCAACATCAACACTTTGCACATTCACTCCTTACAGCTCTTAACGGGCGACCCAGCCCAGCGTCCGCTGCGCCAGTACATCACGGGCAGGGGTAAATAATTCCATCGCCATCAGCCCCACGTTGCGCCCGACAACCAGCGGTACCCAACGGTTAGCAAACAGATGCACCAGCCCATCGGTAACGCCGATGGTGGCGGCTTTATCCTCCGCCCGCTGACGCTGGTACTGGCAGAGCAGCGCATAGTCGCCGATATCCTGACGCGCGGCGTGCGCCTGCGCCAGGTTTTCCGCCAGCGTCATCACATCGCGCAAGCCGAGGTTAAACCCTTGCCCGGCGATAGGATGCAGCGTTTGCGCGGCATTGCCTACCAGCGCCAGACGGTGCGAAACCGTACGTGTCGCGGTGGTAAGGGAGAGAGGATACACGTTTCGCGCACCGGCCTGCGTGATACGCCCTAAACGCCAGCCGAACGCACGCTGCAGTTCGTCACAGAAACGTGAATCAGACCAGCCGAGCACCTCATCGTGGCGTTCACGTGGATGGCACCACACCAGCGAGCAGCGGTTCTGCGACATCGGCAGCATCGCCAGCGGACCATGCTCGGTAAAGCGCTCAAACGCACGCCCGTGATGCGGGATGGCGGTGGTAACGTTCGCAATCACCGCCAGCTGGTTATACGGCTCCTTCTGCCAGTGAATTCCGCAGCGTTCACCTAGCGTTGATCGCGAGCCGTCGGCCGCCACCAGCAGTTTGCCGCGCAGCGTTTCGCCGTTATCCAGCGTGACGCTAACGCCGTCAGCCTGGCGTTCAACCTGCGCGATGCGCGATGGGCAGTGTAGCGTCACGCCGGGGGCGCGGCGCAGCAGGCTGAACAGCCGCTGACCAACGTCGTGCAGTTCAACCACGTTGCCCAGCACCCCTAGACGGTAGTCCTGAGCCTCCAGCGTGACAAACCCGGCATGGCCGCGATCGCTCACGTGAACAGTGGTTATCGGGGTGGCGCAGTCGGCGATAGCTTGCCAGAGATTGATCTTCGCCAGCTGTTGGCAGGTGCCCGCAGCCAGCGCTATCGCCCGGGCATCAAAGCCCGGATGCTGCGCGGCGTCAATATCCGCTGCTTCAATCAAATGCACCGGCAGACGGCCCGCCGTCAGCTGCGATACCGCCAGCGCCAGCGTCGCACCGGTCATCCCGCCGCCGACAATAATCAGGCTCATAGCTGGCGCGCCGCCGCCATCAGCGCTTCGATGTCGTCCGCATCCTTCACGACGCTCGCCGTCAGGTTTTCATTGCCGTCTTCGGTAATGAGGATATCGTCTTCAATACGAACACCAATGCCGCGATACTCCGCCGGTACGTCAGCATCCGGCGCAATATACAGGCCCGGTTCAACGGTCAGCACCATGCCCGGCTCCAGTACGCGAGAACGGTCAGCGCCGTACACGCCCACATCGTGAACGTCCAGCCCCAGCCAGTGGCTCAGGCCATGCATAAAGTACGGACGGTGCGCGTTATCGGCGATCAACTGGTCAATCTCGCCTTTAAGGATCCCCAGACCGTGCAGCCCGGTCACCATGATACGCACCACTTCGCCGGTAACTTCCTGAATGGAAGTGCCCGGACGGTACAGCTCGAGCGCCTTGTACAGCGACGCCAGCACGATGTCGTAGATAGCACGCTGCGCCGGGGTGAATTTGCCGTTTACCGGGAAGGTACGGGTGATGTCACCGGCGTAGCCCTTGTATTCACAGCCCGCGTCAATCAGCACCAGCTCGCCATCGCGCAGTTCCGATTCATTTTCGGTGTAGTGCAGAATGCAGCCGTTTTCACCGCCGCCGACGATGGTGTTGTAAGACGGATAGCGGGCGCCATGGCGGGTAAATTCGTGAAGAATCTCGCCTTCCAGCTGATATTCAAACATCCCCGGACGGCATTTCTCCATCGCGCGGGTATGCGCCAGCGCGCTGATTTCACCGGCGCGGCGCAGGATGTCAATCTCTTCGCTGTCCTTGAACAGGCGCATTTCGTGCACCATCGGACGCCAGTCGATCATCGCGTCCGGCGCGGTCAGATTCTGACGCGAACCTTTGCGCAGTTTATCCAGCGCGGTGAAGACAATCTCGTCAGCCCAGGCATACTCCCCCTGCGCGTGATAAATCACATCGAGGCCGTTCAGCAACTGGAACAGCTGCTGGTTGATTTCACTGAATGCCAGCGCGCGGTCAACGCCCAGTTTTTCCGGCGCTGCGTCCTGTCCTAAGCGGCGGCCAAACCAGATTTCCGCCGTCAGGTCGCGAACGCGGTTGAACAGCACGCTGTGATTGTGGGTGTCATCGCTTTTAATCAGCACCAGCAAGGCTTCCGGCTCGTTAAAGCCGGTGAAGTACCAGAAATCGCTGTTCTGGCGATAGGGATACTCAGAATCCGCGCTGCGCGTCACCTCTGGCGCGGCAAAAATTAGCGCCGCGCTGCCTGGTTTCATTTGCGCCAGCAGTGCCTGGCGGCGGCGGAGAAACGCTTGCTGTGTCATGACATCTCCTTTCAATCCCTTCGCGCTGCGACGAGCAGAGCAGGTATTATGTTTAGTGTAAGGTTGGTTTCCGGACTTCCGGCGCCGTCGGCTGCGGGTGGGTGAACGTATCGTGGCACAGCAGCGCCGCTACGCGAACGTATTCGATAATTTCTTCCAGCGACATCTCCAGCTCTTCCTGATCTTCATCTTCTTCATAGCCAAGTTGCGCAATATTACGAAGATCGTCAATGGCTTCGCCCGCTTCTCCCTTCACTTTATCCAGCTTCGGCTGAACCATGCCCAAACCAAGCAGGAAGTGATTCACCCAGCCAGAGAGCGCGTCGGCGCGGTCAAACACGCTGACGTCGTCGCCGTCAGGCAGATAAAGCTGAAAAAGGAAGCCGTCATCTTCCAGCGCGTCGCTGGTAGCCGAATGCATGGAGCGCAGTGATTCAGCAAGCTCGTGGCCAAACGCCAGACCTTCGTTTGTCAGGTCGTGAACCAGCGGCTGCCATGAGCTGTCGTTGTTTCCGCCGCAAAGCAGACCGCTGAGCAGACCGTGCATTTCCGCAGGCGTCAGGCCTACCCCTTGTTGGTTTAACAGCTGGTTCAGCAGGGTGTAACCAGGCATTTCGTTCTGTATAGACATGCGCATTCGTCATTGTTGGGTGGAATTCATGGTATGCTACCACTTTGGACCCTGGAGATACCAGAAAAGGGCTTGTAAGTTCATACCAGGGTAGCTATAGTGTCGCCCCTTCACATCCTGAGAGTGAAGGACGCGCAGTCAATCAGCAGGAAGGTGGCATGTCTGCACAACCCGTCGATATCCAAATTTTTGGCCGTTCACTGCGAGTGAATTGCCCGCCTGAACAAAGAGATGCTTTGAATCAGGCCGCGGACGATCTGAATCAGCGGTTGCAAGATCTGAAAGAACGCACTAGAGTCACAAATACTGAGCAGCTGGTTTTCATCGCCGCGTTGAACATCAGCTACGAGTTAACTCAGGAAAGGGCGAAAACGCGTGACTATGCTTCAAGCATGGAACAGCGCATTCGGATGCTACAACAGACCATTGAACAGGCATTGCTTGACCAGGGTCGCATATCCGATAAGTCAGCACCAAACTTTGAATAACACTTTGCAGTTTACTATGGTAGAGTGACTGTGAAGAAAAAATTTCTCTGAGATGTTCGCAAGCGGGCCAGTCCCCTGAGCCGATATTTCATACCACAAGAATGTGGCGCTCCATGGTTGGTGAGCATGCTCGGTCCGTCCGAGAAGCCTTAAAACTGTGACGACGCATTCACCTTGAACCAAGGGTTCAAGGGTTACAGCCTGCGGCGGCATCTCGGAGATTCCCCTTCTACCTACCGGTCTTATGACGCATCCATCTGAGCAACAAAACTCCCGACAGCACATCCGCCAGATTATCCGGCAGCGTCGTCGTGCGCTCACGCTCCAGCAGCAAATTCTCTACGGCGAACAGGCCGCAGATCGCATGATGGCCTGGCCTCCGGTGGTGATGGCAAAAACCGTTGCGCTGTTTTTATCTTTTGACGGCGAGCTCGATACCCAGCCCTTAATTGAACAGCTCTGGCGCGCGGGCAAACGCGTATACCTGCCTGTGCTTCACCCGTTCAGCCCCGGTAACCTGCTGTTCCTGCACTACCATCCGCACAGTGAGCTGGTCGTTAACCGCTTGAAGATCCACGAGCCGAGGCTTGATGTGCGTGGCGTTCTGCCGCTCGCTAATCTCGACGTGCTGATAACGCCGCTGGTCGCCTTTGATGCACAAGGGCAGCGGTTAGGCATGGGCGGCGGTTTTTATGACCGCACGCTGCAAAACTGGCAGCAGCACGGCATCCAGCCCGTCGGCTACGCCCACGATTGCCAGCAGGTTGAAGCGCTGCCGGTCGAGCGATGGGATATTCCGCTGCCCGCGGTGATCACGCCGTCAAAAGTCTGGCAGTGGTAGGCCGTTTCAGGCAATTGACAGCGTCGTTTTTTTGACCTACATTCCTCGGTAAAGGGTGAGGGAGGCGAACCTCCCTCCTGCGTTCATACTGTTAATATGCTGGCAGAGCGATGATTAACAGAATCAGCAGTATGATGACCAGTCTCATCATTGTCCCTTTCCTTTCAGGGCCCCTGCTTCGGTAGGGGCTTTGCCGTTTCAGCCCCCTGCTGAGCCCCCATCGTAAATCCCTTTTGCTAAGAGACAATGCGCGGCGGCGCCTTTAATCACCGTTTGCGGCGAGGCTCGTAAATAGGATGTATACGTTGCAGGCAAGCGAAAAAAACGGGCAGACCAATGGCCTGCCCGTTTCATCAGTGCGGGAAAATCAGTACAGCAGGCGAGCGCGAACGGTGCCCGGAATAGCCTTCATACTTTGCAACGCTTTCTGCGCCACATCTTCTTCGGCTTCAATATCGATAACCACGTAGCCCATCTGCGGCGTGGTTTGCAGATACTGCGCGGCGATGTTAACGCCCTGCTCGGCGAAAATCTGGTTCAGCGCGGTCAGCACGCCTGGACGGTTTTCGTGGATATGCAGCAGACGACGACCACCGTGCAGCGGCAGCGATACTTCCGGGAAGTTCACGGCAGACAGCGTAGAGCCGTTGTCAGAGTACTTAATCAGTTTACCCGCCACTTCCAGGCCGATATTCTCCTGCGCTTCCTGAGTTGAACCGCCGATGTGCGGCGTCAGGATCACGTTGTCGAATTCGCACAGCGGTGAGGTGAACGGGTCGCTGTTGGTCGCCGGCTCGGTTGGGAAGACGTCGATGGCCGCCCCCGCCAGATGCTTACGCGCCAGCGCGTCGCACAGCGCCGGAATGTCCACTACCGTACCGCGTGCGGCGTTAATCAGCAGCGAACCTGGCTTCATCAGCGCCAGCTCTTCCGCGCCCATCATGTTTTTGGTGGAGGCGTTTTCCGGTACGTGCAGGCTCACCACATCGCTCATGTTCAACAGGTCGGAAAGATGCTGCACCTGAGTCGCGTTACCCAACGGTAATTTGCTTTCAATATCATAGAAGTAGACATGCATCCCCAGCGATTCCGCCAGGATACCAAGCTGAGTACCGATGTGGCCGTAGCCGATAATGCCCAGCTTTTTACCGCGCGCTTCATAGGAGCCCGCGGCCAGTTTGTTCCACACGCCACGGTGCGCTTTGGCGTTGGCTTCCGGAATGCCACGCAGCAGCAGCAGCAGTTCGCCAATCACCAGTTCAGCAACGGAACGCGTATTGGAGAACGGCGCGTTGAACACCGGTACACCGCGTTTAGCCGCCGCTTTCAGATCCACCTGGTTGGTGCCGATGCAGAAGCAGCCTACGGCAACCAGCTTCTCAGCAACAGCGAAGATCTCTTCCGTCAGTTGAGTACGGGAACGCAGGCCGATGAAATGGGCATCACGGGCAGACTCTTTCAGCTGTTCGCTATCCAGCGCACCCTTGTGAAATTCGATATTGGTGTAACCTGCTGCGCGAAGGCTATCCAGCGCCTTCTGGTGCACGCCTTCAACCAGCAGAAATTTAATTTTGTCTTTTTCCAGTGATACCTTAGCCATTTCCCCGTCCCGTCTTTGTTTTACTGATGTTGTGGTGAACGAAAGTTCACCTAAGCAACATATCAAAAAAAATTATTGCGGCAATATGAACGTTTGCGTCGGCAACATGAGGAAGCCTCACGCAGAGGGAAATTCCAGCATAAAATGCTAAACAGGAAGATAAACATGGGATGTTAATCAGGCAGAAGATTGAAATGTGACACAAGTCACCAAATTCAGCCTCAATAAAAAAAAGAGGGGAATTTGTCATTCCCCTGAGTCAGATCATTTAGTAATGGTTTTCACGCCGTCGGCGGTACCAATCAACGCGACGTCGGCGCCGCGGTTAGCAAACAGGCCCACGGTCACAACGCCCGGAATGCCGTTGATCGTGTTTTCCAGCGCGATAGCGTCAAGGATTTCCAGACCGTGCACATCAAGGATCACGTTGCCGTTATCGGTCACTACGCCCTGACGATATTCTGGACGACCGCCGAGCTTCACCAGCTCACGCGCCACGGCGCTGCGCGCCATCGGGATAACTTCTACCGGCAGCGGGAAATGACCCAGGATATCTACCTGTTTGGACGCATCGGCGATGCAGATAAACTTGTCGGCCACCGAGGCGATGATTTTCTCACGCGTCAGCGCCGCGCCGCCGCCTTTGATCATCTGCATGTGACCGTTAATTTCATCCGCACCGTCCACGTAGATCCCCAGACGGTCAACTTCGTTCAGGTCGAAAACGGTGATGCCGAGGCTTTTCAGCTTCTCGGTTGAGGCATCAGAGCTTGAGACCGCGCCCTCGATTTGTCCTTTCATCGTGCCCAGCGCATCAATAAAGTGCGCCGCGGTAGAGCCCGTGCCTACGCCGACAATCGTACCCGGCTGTACGTATTGAAGGGCTGCCCAGCCTACTGCTTTTTTCAGTTCATCCTGCGTCATGATCGTTATCGCCTGTGGTGTCATCAACTGCCGCGCATTATAGAACAGAACCCCGGCATAATTCGACCCATGAGCCAGGCGAATAAAAGATGTAACTCGTGAAGAACTTCACAGTAAATGGCAAATTAATTTCGTCTGTATCCAGGGTAAATTTATGTCATAGTGCGTGATAACACCTACAGGGGAGTATTTCAGAACAATGAAACGTCCGGACTACAGAACACTACAGGCGCTGGATGCCGTTATCAGGGAACGTGGGTTTGAGCGCGCCGCGCAGAAACTGTGCATCACTCAGTCCGCCGTTTCTCAGCGCATTAAGCAGCTTGAAAATATGTTCGGGCAGCCGCTGCTGGTTCGCACCGTCCCTCCGCGCCCCACAGAGCAGGGGCAGAAGCTGCTGGCGTTGCTGCGTCAGGTTGAGCTGCTGGAAGAGGAGTGGCTGGGCGACGAGCAAACCGGCTCCACGCCGCTGCTGCTGTCGCTGGCGGTCAACGCCGACAGTCTGGCAACCTGGCTGCTACCTGCTCTCGCAGACGTGCTGGCAAACTCCCCTATTCGTCTGAACCTTCAGGTTGAGGACGAAACGCGTACCCAGGAGCGCCTGCGTCGTGGTGAAGTGGTTGGCGCGGTGAGTATTCAACCGCAGGCGCTGCCGAGTTGCCTGGTCGATCAGCTCGGTGCGCTGGACTACCTGTTTGTCGGTTCCAAAGCGTTTGCCGAGCGCTACTTCCCGAACGGCGTGACTCGCTCTGCGCTGCTGAAAGCGCCCGCCGTGGCCTTTGACCATCTGGACGATATGCATCAGGCGTTTTTACAGCAAAACTTTGACCTGCCGCCGGGCAGCGTGCCGTGTCATATCGTTAACTCATCGGAAGCCTTCGTACAGCTGGCGCGTCAAGGCACCACCTGCTGTATGATTCCGCACCTGCAAATCGAGAAAGAGCTCGCCAGCGGCGAGCTTATTGACCTCACGCCAGGCCTGTTCCAGCGCCGGATGCTTTACTGGCACCGCTTTGCGCCGGAAAGCCGTATGATGCGCAAAGTCACCGACGCGCTGTTGGCTTATGGGCATAAGGTGCTGCGTCAGGATTAAACGCTAAGAAAAACCCCTTGCGTTGCAAGGGGTTGGCGGGAATTACTTCGCAGCAGCTGGCGCTGCTGGTGCTGGTGCCTGCTCAGGCTGCAGCTGGAACACCACATCCACCTGGTCATCAAACTGAATCGTCGGCTGCTCGTAAGTTTCCTGTGCCGAAACCGACGCCGCATCGGCCTTCATCATGCGAACCATCGGACTCGGCTGGTAGTTAGAGACATGGTAGCGCACGCTGTAAACCGGCCCCAGCTTGCTGTGGAAGCCTGCGGCCAGAGATTGCGCCTGATGAATAGCATCATCAATTGCCGCTTTACGCGCTTTGTCTTTGTAAGCATCCGGTTTCGCCACACCCAACGATACGGAGCGAATCTCGTTTAACCCTGCTTTTAACGCGCCGTCCAGCAGCGAATTCAGCTTATCCAATTGGCGCAGCGTCACTTCGACCGTACGCACCGCACGGTACCCCTTCAGCACGCTTTTACCATTCTGGTAGTCATAATCCGGCTGGGTACGCAGGTTGGCGGAGCTGATATCGTTTTTCGCCACGCCGTTTTGCTCAAGGAAAGAGAGATATTGCGCAACGCGCTGGTCGGCCTGTTTCTTGGCGCTCGCCGCATCTTTCGCGGCAATATTCACTTCGATGGCCAGCGTCGCGATATCCGGTACCGCGGCCACGCTCGCCGTACCCGACGTGACGATATGCGGGCCATCAGGCAACTCGTTTGCCTGTACGGACATTGCGCTAAACCCGATTGCTGCGGCCAAAGCCATCACTTTAAACTTCACTGTTGTATCTCCTTGGTTATCACCCGACAACGGGGGTCTTGCCTGCAAGCTTAGCCGCTGCCAGGAGAAAGTCCATCAGATGAGGCTTAGTTAAGGAGCGCGTGCAGGTGCTCAACGCCCTCTTTCGCTAACTGGAAAGCAATAACCCACATCACGATGCCGACTACGATGTTAATAATGCGCTGAGCTTTCGCCGTGCGCAAACGCGGTGCCAGCCAGGCCGCCAGTAGCGCAAGCGCGAAGAACCACAGGAATGAGGCGCTGATGGTCCCCAACGCAAACCAGCGCTTCGGCACCGCATCCAGCTGGCCGCCTAAGCTGCCCAGCACCACGAAGGTGTCGAGATAGACATGCGGGTTAAGCCACGTCACCGCCAGCATAGTGGCGATAATTTTCCAGCGCCCCTGCGTCATCACCTCGGCGGTAGCCAGTTCAATATTGCTCCCCATCGCGGTTTTCAGCGCCCCGAAACCATACCACAGTAGAAACGCCACGCCGCCCCAGGTGACCAGGGCCAGCAGCCACGGCGAAGACATCAGCAGCGCGCTGCCGCCGAACACACCGGCGCAGATAAGCAGCAGATCGCTCACGGCGCAGAGGAGCGCAATCATCAGATGGTACTGGCGACGAATGCCCTGATTCATCACGAACGCATTCTGTGGGCCGAGCGGAAGTATCATGGCCGCGCCAAGTACAAGACCTTGAAAATAATAAGATATCACGATAGTTTTCTTTATGTTGTTCAGGAATGGCGCTGACTATAACGCGATAAAATTATTAGCGGAAATTGATATTTTTAATAGGATATAAATATTTCTAATATCATTACTCATAAAAATGCCGAACATCAGTCCGGCATTTTTTGAACAGCAAGACGTTACTCTGCGGAAGGGGTTCCCGGCTTCATATTCACATCGAGCTGCGGGTAAGGAAAACTGATGCCGTTAGCGTCAAATTCACGCTTGATGCGCTCCAGCACGTCCCAGTAGACGTTTTGCAGGTCACCGCTGAGGCTCCAGGCGCGCACGACAAAGTTGACCGATGACGGCGCCAGCTCATTCAAACGGACGGTAATTTCGCGATCTTTCAGCACGCGCTTATCCGACTCCAGAATCGTTGTCAGAATCTGCTTAACCTTATCAATATCCGCATCGTAAGAGACGCCGATAATAAATTCATTACGACGCGCGGGCTCACGCGAGAAGTTAATAATATTGCCGGCGATAATCTTGCCGTTCGGAATCACCACAATTTTACCGTCGACGGTACGCATGGTGGTGGAGAAAATCTGCACGTTCAGCACGGTACCGGCCACGCCGCCCAGATCGACATACTCACCCGCACGGAACGGGCGGAACATGACCAGCAGAACCCCCGCCGCCAGGTTAGAGAGCGAGCCTTGCAGCGCCAGACCAACGGCCAAACCGGCGGCACCGAGCACGGCGATAACCGAAGCGGTCTGCACGCCCACGCGACCCAGCGCGGCAATCAGCGTAAAAGCAATGACCGCATAGCGCACCAGCGCCGAAAGGAAGTCCGCCACGGTGGCATCAATTTTACGCGCCAGCATCAGGCGATTGACGGTATTAGAGACAATGCGCGCGGCAATCATCCCCACAATGATTATCGCGATTGCCGCAACGATATTGACCGCATAGCTCAGCAGTAATTCCTGGTTGCGCACCAGCCATGAACCGGCGTCGTTTATGCTATCGACAACGTTTAAATCTTCCATTCAATATTCCTTATGGATACCCGGACGGGAAATTAAAAACGGCCTGCAAAAGCGCAGGCAGGTATAAAGGGTAAACAAAAAATGAGATTTTTGCCAAGTTGATCACGTTTTAATGCCCATCCATCGTATTGAAAAGGCAATAAAAAA
>NZ_LXEU01000018.1 GCF_001654985.1 Kluyvera georgiana ATCC 51603 | reverse complement strand
ATAAAAAAGCCCGCCATACGGCGGGCTTTCGGCAAAAATAAGGCTTTTCTTACAGAACGTCTTTCGCGTTCAGTTCAGTGAAAGCCTGCTCCAGACGAGTCACCATGGACGTCTGAGCAGCACGCAGCCATACGCGCGGATCGTAGTATTTCTTGTTCGGCTGGTCTTCGCCTTTCGGGTTGCCCAGCTGGCCCTGCAGGTAAGCTTCGTTCTCTTTGTAGTAGTTCAGGATACCTTCCCAGGTTGCCCATTGGGTGTCGGTATCGATGTTCATTTTCACTACGCCGTAGCTTACGGAGTCTTTGATTTCCTGAGCAGAAGAACCGGAACCGCCGTGGAAGACGAAGTTCAGGCTGTTGTGCGGCAGGTTGTGTTTCTTGGACACGTATTCCTGAGAATCACGCAGGATGGTCGGGGTCAGAACCACGTTACCCGGCTTGTAAACGCCGTGTACGTTACCGAAGGAAGCGGCGATGGTGAAACGCGGGCTGATTTTGCTCAGTTCGGTGTACGCGTAATCAACGTCTTCCGGCTGGGTGTACAAAGCAGAAGCGTCCATGTGGCTGTTGTCCACGCCGTCTTCTTCGCCACCGGTGCAACCCAGTTCGATTTCCAGCGTCATGCCCATTTTGGACATACGCGCCAGATATTTGGAGCAGATTTCGATGTTTTCGTGCAGAGACTCTTCAGACAGGTCGATCATGTGAGAAGAGAACAGCGGCTTACCGGTTGCAGCGAAGTGTTTTTCACCCGCGTCCAGCAGACCGTCGATCCACGGCAGCAGTTTCTTAGCGCAGTGGTCAGTGTGCAGGATAACCGGAACACCGTAGTGCTCAGCCATCTGATGAACGTGGTGCGCACCGGAGATAGCGCCCAGGATTGCAGCACCCTGAGGAACGTCGGTTTTCACGCCTTTACCTGCGATGAACGCCGCGCCGCCGTTGGAGAACTGTACGATAACCGGCGCTTTAACTTTTGCAGCGGTTTCCAGTACGGCGTTGATGGAGTCGGTGCCCACGCAGTTAACTGCCGGCAGAGCAAAGTTGTTTTCTTTTGCTACCTGGAACACTTTCTGAACGTCGTCGCCAGTGATGACGCCCGGTTTTACGAAATCAAAAATTTTAGACATGTTACGTAGTCCTGTATCTGTATCTTCGGCCGTTGAAGAAGGTTCGCGAGCTGTTACGCGCGCTGAAAAACAGGCGGGTTTCCCCGCCTGAACTGAATTACTTCTTAGCGCGCTCTTCGAGCATCGCTACTGCCGGCAGTACTTTGCCTTCCACGAATTCGAGGAATGCGCCGCCGCCAGTGGAGATGTAGGAGATTTTGTCAGCAATACCGAACAGGTCGATTGCTGCCAGAGTGTCACCGCCGCCAGCGATAGAGAATGCTTCGCTGTCTGCGATCGCGTTAGCAACGATTTCAGTGCCTTTACGGAAGTTCGGGAATTCGAACACGCCGACCGGGCCGTTCCACAGGATGGTTTTGGCGTTTTTCAGGATTTCAGCCAGTTTCTCTGCGGAAGCGTCGCCCAGGTCCAGAATCTGCTCGTCATCTTTGATGTCGTTTACAGATTTCAGGGTCGCGGTTGCGGTTTCAGAGAACTCGGTCGCTACGCGAACGTCGGTCGGAACCGGGATATCGCAGGTGGTCAGCAGACGCTTAGCTTCGTCAACCAGGTCAGCTTCGTACAGGGATTTACCCACGTTGTGGCCCTGAGCGGCAACGAAGGTGTTCGCAATACCACCGCCAACGATCAGTTGGTCAGCGATTTTAGACAGAGAGTCCAGAACGGTCAGTTTGGTAGAAACTTTAGAACCGCCAACGATAGCCACCATTGGGCGAGCTGGTTCTTTCAGTGCTTTACCCAGTGCGTCCAGTTCTGCTGCCAGCAGCGGGCCTGCGCACGCAACGTCAGCAAACTTGCCGATACCGTGGGTAGAAGCCTGCGCACGGTGTGCAGTACCGAATGCGTCCATTACGAACACGTCGCACAGTGCTGCGTATTTCTTAGACAGCGCTTCGTCGTCTTTCTTCTCGCCTTTGTTGAAGCGAACGTTTTCCAGAACAACCAGCTCACCGGCAGCAACTTCTACGCCGTCCAGGTAATCTTTAACCAGACGAACCGGAGCAGACAGTTTGTCTTTCAGGTAATTAACAACCGGCAGCAGAGAGAATTCTTCGTTGTACTCGCCTTCGGTCGGACGACCCAGGTGAGAAGTGACCATGACTTTTGCACCCTGTTTCAGCGCCAGCTCAATAGTCGGCAGAGAAGCACGGATACGCGCGTCGCTGGTTACTTTCCCTTCTTTAACCGGTACGTTCAGATCCGCACGGATGAAAACGCGTTTACCAGCCAGATCCAGATCGGTCATCTTAATTACAGACATGGTGAATCCTCTCGTTGATACTTAAAGTTTTGTCGACGCTCAAGCGTCGAGCCTGAAACCAATAGCGGCCATTGCTAACGTGGTGTCGAGCATTCGGTTAGCAAAGCCCCATTCGTTATCACACCAGACCAGCGTTTTGATCAGGTGAGCACCGCTGACCCGCGTCTGCGTGCCATCGACAATGGCACTGTGCGGATCGTGGTTAAAATCAGTGGAGACCAACGGTAATTCCGTATAGTCAACTATACCATGAAATGCACCCTGTGCTGCTTTTTGCAGCAACTGGTTGACTTCATTCGCTTTTACAGGTTTTTTCACCGTCACGCTCAGGTCAATTGCCGTCACGTTGATGGTGGGTACTCGTACCGCAATCGCCTCAAAACGGTCGCCAAACTGCGGGAAAATACGGGCAATCCCCGCAGCAAGTTTAGTATCTACCGGAATGATCGACTGGCTTGCCGCACGCGTCCGACGTAAATCCGGGTGATAGGCGTCAATCACCTGCTGGTCGTGCATCGCAGAGTGAATGGTGGTGACCGTACCGGACTCAATGCCATAAGCATCATCCAACAATTTAATGACGGGAATTATGCAATTCGTGGTACAGGAGGCGTTGGAAACAATACGGTGTTCCGCGCGCAATTCATGTTGATTGACCCCATAAACGACGGTGGCGTCGAGATCGTTGCTGCCAGGATGTGAAAAGAGCACCTTCTTCGCGCCAGCGGCGATATGGGCTTCGCCGTCATGGCGACTACCGTATACGCCGGTACAGTCTAGCACGACATCAACCGAAAGCTCTTTCCAGGGCAGCGCCTCAATAGTGCGCTCATGCAGAAGACGGATGGCGTCATCGCCGACGAAAAGCTGTTCGCGCTCCTGGCGAACATCCCAGGCAAAGCGCCCGTGGCTGGTGTCATATTTCAACAAATGCGCGATGCCCGCAGCATCTGCCAGTTCGTTGATTGCCACCACGGTGATTTCCGCACGGCGTCCGGATTCATACAAAGCACGAACCACGTTACGTCCAATGCGACCGAAGCCATTAATCGCTACGCGTACGGTCATAGGTCTCCTGCAAGGTCATCCCGATGCAAAGTGGCAAACAGAGTAATGCAGCCAAACGCTTTGGGAAACCTCACCCGCCACAAACAGTGACTGATTGGTTAAATGTCGAACAATTTATCGACTGAAACGCTTCAGCTAGAATAAGCGAAACAAGGAATAAAAGGAATGATTGTCCAGACAGAGACGCCTAATATCTGACATACATCACATTTTACACTTGCGCAGGATGGAATTTATTCCATATCCCAGAATTGTGAATAAGCACTGCCGGATCTTTTCGTTGTGGTGTCGCAAACACTGATTTATATCAGAAAGCCCCCTCTCTCACGTCTATATTATCAGCGTTACGTCCGAGTCTCGGAGTCCTTCAAATATGACTATGCATTCCAATATCGCCTCTACGGCTCGCTTCTATGCGCTCCGCCTGCTTCCTGGGCAGGAAGTCTTTTCCGAATTGAAAACTTTTATCCAACAACAGCAGATTCAGGCAGCCTGGATAGCGGGTTGCACGGGCAGTCTGAGCAATGTGGCTTTGCGCTATGCGGGGCGGGAGGAGACAACCTTCATCAACGGCACCTTTGAGGTTATTTCACTGTCCGGCACGCTTGAGCGGGCTGGCGAGCATCTTCATCTGTCGATTTCCGATCCGCAGGGCGCCACGCTGGGCGGCCATATGATGCCCGGCTGTACCGTGCGGACCACGCTTGAACTGGTGATGGGTGAACTGGAAGCGCTGACCTTTAGCCGACGCCCCTGCGCCATTTCGGGCTATGAAGAGCTGCACATTTCTCCTCGTTAATTTACCACACTACCCAACAAGGGGTTTTCTATGGCACGCCGCCAATTTTCCAGCCAATCCTTAGTGCTGATTGTCATTGCTATCGCTATCAACATGATCGGAGGGCAGCTTATTAGCATGCTGAAGCTGCCCATCTTTCTCGACTCGATTGGTACGCTTATCAGCGCCGTACTGCTTGGGCCGATTATCGGCATGTTGACCGGCTTACTCACTAACCTGCTTTGGGGGCTGCTGACTGACCCGATTGCCGCAGCCTTTGCCCCAGTTGCGATGGTGATTGGCCTTGTCGCAGGCTGGCTGGCGCGCACAGGCTGGTTCCGTACGTTGCCAAAAGTCATCGTCAGCGGCGTGGTGATTACGCTTGCGGTAACGGTAGTTGCCGTTCCGCTACGCACGATACTGTTTGGCGGCGTAACCGGTAGCGGTGCAGATCTGTTTGTCGCCTGGATGCACTCGCTCGGGCAGAACCTGATTGAGTCCGTTGCGGTTACCGTCATTGGCGCCAACCTCGTCGATAAAATTCTGACCGCGATTATCGTCTGGCTGCTGCTACGCCAATTGCCGCTGCGAACCACTCGCCACTTCCCGTCGATGTCAGCCGTACGCTGATGCATCCGTTCACCTCGTTAACGCTGTGGGCGCTGGCAGGTTTCACTACGCTGCTGTTGCCCGCGCAGACGCTGCTCCCCGCCTATAGCGTGCTGACGTTTGTCTGCCTGTTGGTGCTGAAGCCGACACGGCGGCGGGCAAAATATGTCGCCTGGCTGATGTTTTCGCTGGGGTGTGGTTTGTGGCTGGTGCACGGCGGCTGGCTGGCCGAGTGGATTAGCGGTCAGCCGTGCGACCCGGCGCGCTGGGCAAACGCTATCACGCTGTGGCTGCGTATTCTGGCAATCGTCTCTACCGCCCAGCTGTGGATGCAGTATGTGCCGGTACAACAGTTTATCCGCGCGCTCTTTGCCTCACGCGTGCCGCCCGGTATGGCCTATCTGTTTGCCGGCCCGCTGCTGGTTGTGGAGCAACTCAAGCGTCAGCTGGCCGTAATTCATGAAGCCCAATGTGCCCGCGGCGTGCCGCTCGATGAAGGCTGGTATCAACGACTACGTACCATACCTGCGCTTATCGTGCCGCTCACCCACAATGCGCTCAATGATTTAGCCGTTCGCGGCGCGGCGCTGGACATGCGTGCCTTTCGTCTGCACGGCCGCCGTACCACCCTATGGGCGCCAAAAGACAGCGCCGCTCAACGGTGGGCACGCTATTTGATGGTGCTGATGATGTTTGTGGAAGCAGGAGCATGGCTATGGTTACTTTTGAGCAATTAAGATACCGCCCATTGCAGGCAACGCGCGCGCCTGTATACCTGGATTTTCACCATGCCGAGCCCGGCATGGTAGCCATTTTTGGCGATAACGGCAGCGGGAAAAGCACCCTGGCGCAGCTTATGGCAGGTTGGTATCCCGATTATCTTCCCGGCGCGATAGAGGGTCAAGGAACCCTGCTTGGCATCCCCGTTGGCGAGCTTTCGCTTGTTGAACGAGCCCCCACCATTCAACTCGTCCAGCAATCACCCTATTTACAGCTTTCTGGCTGTACTTTCAGCGTTGAAGAGGAAGTGGCCTTTGGTCCGGAAAACCTCTGTCTGGAAGACGCTGAGATTCTTCAGCGCATTGATGCAGCCCTTTCGCTGACCGCATGCCAACCGCTACGCCATCGCCATCCCGCAACGCTCTCCGGCGGGGAAACCCAGCGCGTCGTCATTGCCAGCGCGCTGGCAATGCAGCCAAAACTGCTGCTGCTCGATGAAGCCTTCAGCCGTCTGACGGCAGCGGCCACCGCCATGCTGCTTGAGCGTTTACAGCGCTGGGCACAGGAACAGCAGTCGTTGATCGTACTGTTTGAACGTCACCAATCCCCTTTTCTCACCTGGTGTCAGCGAGCATGGCAGCTTGATGATGGAGGTTTGACCCCGCTATGTTGACCTTAAATCAGCTAACTTACCGTTGGCCAGGCGCAGAGGCCGATTGTCTGAAATCTATCTCACTGACCCTCGTCGAAAGCGACTGGCTGGCGCTGACGGGCGATAACGGCGCGGGGAAGTCGACCCTGCTGCGCGTCATGGCAGGGTTGCTGAAACCCACTTCCGGGTCGGTATGCTGGCGGGGAGAAGACCTTTCCGCGCTTAAAAACAGAGCCCGCGCCGCCGTTTTTGGCGTGCTGTTCCAGGAGGCGGAAAATCAAATATTCCACAGCAGCGTAGCACAAGAAGTGGCATTCGGTCTGAAGCTACAGAAGCGCCCAGCCGCCGAGATAAACCAGCGCACCCAGGCCGCACTGGCGCTGTGTCATCTGGAAGATGTTGCTGATAGGCATCCGCTGGATCTCCATACCGCGCAGCGACGTATGGTCGCGGTAGCAAGTCTGGAGGCCATGAAGCCATCTATGTTGTTGCTTGATGAGCCCAGTCGGGATTTTGATCCCCACTGGCTGGCGATATTTGAAAACTGGCTGGCGGTTTGTCGCGCGAGGGGTTGCAGCGTTGTCGCCATTAGCCATGACGTCGCGTTCACCCAGCGTCATTTTGCCAAAGTTCTCCGCCTGGATAACGGTCAACTCTCCGGCTGAGCCGCAAAAAAAAGGGCCGCCGAGGCGACCCTTTCA
>NZ_LXEU01000017.1 GCF_001654985.1 Kluyvera georgiana ATCC 51603 | reverse complement strand
TTCACAGAAAACGCAGATTACAGCAGGGATTTCGCTTTCGCGAGGACGTTTTCTACGGTGAAGCCGAACTCTTTGAACAGCTGATCGGCCGGCGCAGACTCACCGAAGGTGGTCATACCGACGATAGCACCGTTCAGGCCCACGTATTTGAACCAGTAGTCAGCGATGCCCGCTTCGATAGCGACGCGTGCAGAGACGGCTTTCGGCAGCACGGATTCACGGTAAGCCGCATCCTGCTTGTCGAATGCGTCGGTAGACGGCATGGAAACCACGCGCGCCTTCACGCCTTCAGCGGTCAGTTTTTCGTAAGCGGCCACGGCCAGCTCAACTTCGGAACCGGTCGCAATCAGGATGATTTGCGGCTGGCCGTCGCTGTCTTTCAGCACGTAACCACCACGGGACACGTTCGCCAGCTGCGCTTCGGTACGTTCCTGCTGCGCCAGGTTCTGACGGGAGAGGATCAGCGCGGTCGGGCCGTCCTGACGCTCTACGCCGTATTTCCACGCAATCGCGGATTCGACCTGGTCACACGGACGCCAGGTGCTCATGTTCGGGGTCACGCGCAGGGAAGCAATCTGCTCTACCGGCTGGTGAGTCGGGCCATCTTCGCCCAGACCGATGGAGTCGTGGGTGTAGACCATCACCTGACGTTTCTTCATCAGCGCGGCCATACGCACCGCGTTACGGGCATATTCAACGAACATCAGGAAAGTAGAGGTGTACGGCAGGAAACCACCGTGCAGCGAGATACCGTTGGCAATCGCGGTCATACCGAATTCACGCACGCCGTAATGGATGTAGTTACCCGCGGTGTCTTCGTTAATGGCTTTAGAACCGGACCAGATAGTCAGGTTAGACGGCGCCAGGTCAGCGGAACCGCCGAGGAATTCCGGCAACAGAGGACCAAAGGCTTCAATCGCGTTCTGGGAAGCTTTACGGCTGGCGATTTTCGCCGGGTTGGCCTGCAGTTGCGCGATGAATTCGTTCGCTTTCGCGTCGAAATCAGACGGCATTTCGCCTTTCATACGACGGGTAAATTCTGCAGCTTCCTGCGGGAAGGCTTTCGCGTAAGCAGCGAACTTGTCGTTCCACGCAGCTTCTTTCGCCTGGCCTGCGGCTTTCGCATCCCACTGCGCGTAGATGTCAGCCGGGATTTCAAACGGACCGTAGTTCCAGCCCAGCTGCTTGCGGGTCAGCGCAATTTCGTCTGCGCCCAGCGGTGCACCGTGAGAGTCGTGGGTACCCGCTTTGTTCGGAGAACCGAAACCAATGATGGTTTTGCACATCAGCAGAGACGGCTTGTCGGTGACAGCACGCGCTTCTTCTACGGCACGTTTAATAGCGTCGGCGTCGTGGCCGTCGATACCGCGGATCACGTGCCAGTTATAGGCTTCGAAACGCTTGGCGGTGTCATCGGTAAACCAGCCCTCAACGTGACCGTCGATGGAGATGCCGTTGTCATCATAGAAGGCAATCAGTTTGCCCAGTTTCAGGGTACCGGCCAGGGAGCACACTTCGTGAGAAATGCCTTCCATCATGCAGCCATCGCCCATGAACGCGTAAGTGAAGTGGTCAACGATGTCGTGACCCGGGCGGTTGAACTGCGCCGCCAGCGTTTTTTCAGCAATCGCCATACCTACGGCGTTCGCAATACCCTGACCCAGCGGACCGGTGGTGGTTTCAACGCCAGCGGTGTAGCCCACTTCCGGGTGACCAGGCGTTTTAGAGTGCAGCTGACGGAAGTTCTTCAGTTCTTCCATCGGCAGATCGTAACCGGTGAGGTGCAGCAGGCTGTAGATCAGCATGGAGCCGTGGCCGTTAGACAGCACAAAGCGGTCACGGTCAGCCCAGGACGGATTTTGTGGGTTATGGTTCAGAAAATCACGCCACAGGACTTCGGCAATGTCAGCCATACCCATCGGGGCACCCGGGTGACCGGAATTGGCTTTCTGTACTGCGTCCATGCTCAGCGCACGAATAGCATTAGCAAGCTCTTTACGTGAGGACATTTTGACTCCAGTTCGGACTGTTGAAGGCTACCCTAACGCCACGAGGCGCGCACGTTACGGGCTATGCCAGAAAAAAGTGTCAACAATGTAACCTATGCGACAAAGCATGTACATGGAGCATCCTTTTGCCTGTTCAGAAATCTCTGGAACAGGCGTTAACAAGATGTAATCCTCTCGCCCGTAAGCCGCGATATTCTTTATACTTAGCCTAACTCTGGCGGCGCAGTTCCAGGGCATTTTCAGATAAACGACTTTGGAAGCAATCTCATGAAGAAACGGGCGATGGTTCTGGCTTTTGGCGCTACTTTGCTGCTCAGCGGCTGTCAGAATATGGATTCAAATGGCTTATTAAGTTCAGGCACCGGCGCTTTGCAGGCCTTCTCCCTGAGCGATCAGCAGGTACAAGCATTGAGCGATCAGGCCTGTAAAGATATGGACAGCAAGGCTACCATCGCGCCGTCCAACAGCGCCTATACGCAGCGATTGAACAAAATCGCCGCCGCGCTTGGCGACAACATCAACGGCCAGCCGGTTAACTACAAAGTCTACGTGGCGAAGGATGTGAACGCTTTCGCCATGGCCAACGGCTGTATTCGCGTGTATAGCGGCCTGATGGACCTGATGACTGACAACGAAGTGGAAGCGGTCGTCGGCCACGAAATGGGCCACGTTGCGCTCGGCCACGTGAAGAAAGGCATGCAGGTGGCCATTGGGACCAACGCCCTGCGCGCGGCGGCGGCTTCTGCGGGCGGCATCGTCGGCAGCCTGTCGCAGTCGCAGCTTGGCGATCTGGGCGAGAAACTGGTGAACTCACAGTTCTCCCAGCGCCAGGAGTCGGAAGCGGATGACTACTCCTATGATATGCTGCGCAAACGCGGCATCAATCCAACCGGTCTCGCCACCAGCTTTGATAAGCTGTCGAAACTGGAAGATGGCCGCCAGAGCTCAATGTTCGACGACCATCCGGCGACTCAGGAACGCGCGCAGCATATCCGCGATCGCCTACAGGCCGACGGGATTAAATAAAGATTCACGGGGGGCAATATTGCCCCCCCTTGCACAAATAAGAAAAAAATATTAAAACCAGTAAACGGCACTAATTGATAATTTAAGCGCACAAACCGTTAAATATACTCATCCGCCAGCCACGAGGAATATATAAGCCACAACGATAATGGCTGGGCAGTTATCCTAAAAAATAAAATGACAATATATTATTAAACTTCCCAGAAGCCATTTAGCCTTATTTTTAAATAGTCTATAGCCAATCCCAAAACGCACGCACGGCGAGCCTTCCAGCAGCACAGTCGATGAAACATCCCTTCATACAATGATTGCTTTTGATACTTATTCAGGCGACTATCCAAATTGTAACAACACAATTTGACAGTTTTATAAACAGAGAAGTTCCCTCCGTGAAAAAGAAATTAACATTAGTTGCCTTAAGTATTATTGCCTCTGCACCGGCGTTTGCTAGCCAGCAATCTGATAGCCAGGGTTTCATTGACGACAGCCATCTGGATCTGTTCCTGCGTAACGCTTATATCAAACGCGATTATCGCGATGGGCTGCACGATAAAAGCGAATGGGGCCAGGGTTTTATTGCCACCTTTGAATCCGGCTTTACCCAGGGCCCGATCGGCTTTGGCGTAGACGGTATCGCCCAGTACGGCGTGCGCCTGGACGGCGGCCGCGGTAACAGCGGCGCGGGCGGTATCGATTTCTTCGCGCAGGACAACGACGGTCATGCCAAATCCGACCTCGCCAAGTTTGGCGCAACCGCCAAAATGCGTTTCTCTAACACCGTGCTGAGCTACGGTACCCAGCGCCCGACGCTGCCAATTCTCTATGCCGACGACTCCCGTCTGCTGTATGAAACCTACACCGGTACCATGCTGACCTCAAAAGAGATCGCCGGTCTGGAAGTGAACGCCGGTTACTTCACCGACGAGCAGCGTAAGAGCGACGACAGCCACAACAGCGGCCTGAAAAGCATCACCTTCGGCGGCGCGAGCTACCAGTTCAACGACCAGCTGAGCGGCGCGCTGTACGCTTCCCACGTGGAAGATGTACTGAACAAGCAGTACCTCGGCCTGAACTACGCCCAGCCGCTGGCCGAAAACCAGAAACTGGTATTCGACTTCAACGGCTATAACTCTCGCCTGGAGCAGGAATATGCGGACTCGCTGAATACCGGGCGCAGCAACAGCATCTGGAGCCTGGCAACCAGCTACATCTGGGATATTCACACCTTCAAAATTGCCTACCAGCAGAGCAGCGGCAGCACCGGCTATAACTACGGCGGCTACCAGAATCAAGGCGGCGTCGGCGACGGCGGCAACACCATCTGGCTGGCGAACTCCTACTGGTCTGATTTTAACGGCGAAGACGAACGTTCATGGCAGGCATCCTATGCGCTGGACTTCGGCGGCCTTGGCCTGCCGGGTCTGAGCTGGACCACTGCCTACGTTCGCGGTGACAACATCAAGACGGCGGAAACCAACAACGGTAAAGAGCACGAGTGGTTTAACCAGGTGCAATACCAGGTCCAGAACGGCCCGGCAAAAGATCTGAAGTTTAAAGTCCGCTACTCGGTGCTGCGCGTTTCCAGCAACGCCAGCGACTATAACGTCAGCGGTAATGAAGTTCGCGTTTACGTAGAGTACCCGTTTAACGCGTTTTAATCGTCAAGATGACGGTTCCCGGCCAGGCTCAACCGCGCCGGGAACCTCCAACAATGGCTTACTCGCCTTTTTTCGCCGCCTGAATGTAGAGCATTTCCAGCGCCAGGGTCGCCGCGGCCAGCGCGGTGATCTCGGACTGGTCGTAAGCCGGTGCGACTTCCACCACGTCCATCCCGACGATGTTCAGATCCTTCAGACCCCGCACCAGCTTAATGGCGCGATCGGAGGTCAGGCCGCCAATGACAGGCGTGCCGGTACCTGGAGCAAACGCGGGATCCAGGCAGTCGATGTCGAAGGTCAGGTAGACCGGCATATCGCCGACGATCTGTTTAACCTGAGCAATGATATCGTCCACGCTGCGATCGTTCACCTGGCCGGCGTCCAGTACGGTGAAGCCGTTGTCTTTATCAAACTCGGTACGGATACCGATCTGCACAGAGTGATTCGGATCGATCAGCCCTTCGTTCGGCGCGGTGTAGAACATGGTGCCATGGTCGAACTCGCAGCCGTTGGCGTAGGTGTCGGTGTGGGCGTCAAAGTGCACCAGCGCCATTTTGCCGAAGTGTTTAGCGTGCGCGCGCAGCAGCGGCAGGGTGACAAAGTGATCGCCGCCGAAGGAGAGCATGCGTTTGCCCGCCGCCAGCAGTTTTTCCGCGTGCGCCTGCAGCTTCTCGCTCATTTCACGCGCATCGCCGAAGGCGTAAACCAGATCGCCGCAGTCCACCACGTTCAGGCGCTCGCGCATGTCGAAGTTCCACGGGAAGCGGTTGTGCTCCCAGGCCAGGTTGGTGGAAACCTGACGGATCGCCGCCGGGCCGTGGCGGCCGCCGGCACGACCAGAGGTTGCCATATCAAACGGTACGCCGGTAATGACCCAGTCTGCGTCGCTGTCGTACGGCATAAAGTTCATCGGCAGACGCAGGAAACCAAACGCGTTGGAAACCAGGGAGTTATCGTATTGATGACCTAAGGTGCTCATGGGCTGTGACCTCTTTTAAATCGGGGTAAAAAAAATCCCCTCCGCGTCGTTAGGCCCGACGAGGAAGGGATTGATTTGCATATAACATATTTGACGTAATTATCGCCTTAAAACTCCCGGTCTTCAAGTGGGCTTCTATTTACGGCAGGGAGGCGGCGCGTAACCCTTGCTATCCGCCGGGAAGGCCTGCGCGGAACAAGGCGGCAAGGATTTAGCGGCCGAGCCTTGTAACGCAAAGGCGGCAAAGCCAATCACCCCAACGTTGCGCACATCGCCCTGCGCTGAATTAGCGGCATAAGCATCGCGGATATCAGAGAACACGAACGCGGCTTCCGTATGCTGGTTTTTCCTGAACCCTTTAATGGCCAGAGAGCGCCCCGCATCCACGATATAACCACTATTTTGCAAAGAACCAGGCCTGCCGCTGAGCACATCCAGCCCATCTACCGTGGTCACAATTTCATACTTCGTGTCACGACTATAATTACGTACATATAATTGATAAACCTGCCCAACAGTGGCATGAATAACATACGTGAAACTATTATTAGCCGCTGAATTATAGATTCTATAAATGGGAATTGAATTAAAATTAGCATCACGAACAGCATATTCCAGATCGCCTACGGAAATACTGTATTGCGTCTCGTAAGCTGATGGGTACCCGGTCGAATAATTGATTAATACTACGTTAACTGGGTCGCGATCTGCACGCTCAACGCTAACGCCCTTAACCGTCGAGTGTACATCCTCGCCCCAGGCGGTTCCCACAGATGACGAAGGCGTACTGGTGTATTGCCCTGAACTGGAGCAACCGCCCACCAATAAAATAAGGCCAAGAATCGCCCAGTTGATATTTAAAAATTTCATGCTTCCTTTCACTCCATAAATAACCACATTAATAATACGGCAATAAATGAGAATAGAAAGCCTGAAGGTTGGATCTTTGAGAATACATTTAGAAGATAGCAGACCGAGAAAATAAATTAACTCGGCCTGCAAGGTAAATAATCTTAATTATTCATCTTCAAGATAGGTGTAACCATATAAACCAGCCTCAAACTCTTCCAGGAACTGCTGCTGCAGCTCGAGATCCAGATCGGTATTTTTCACCTGATCGCGGAACTGAGTGAGCAGTTTATTGGGATCCAGCTGGACGTACTGCAGCATATCCGCCACGGTATCGCCTTCATCGGACAGCTCAACCTCGACGCTGCCGTCAGGGAAGACGAACACGTCAACCGCCTCGGTATCACCGAACAGGTTGTGCATGTTGCCGAGGATCTCCTGATACGCGCCGACCATAAAGAAGCCCAGCATCGGCGGGTTCTCCGGGTCGTATTCCGGCATCGGCATGGTGGTGGCAATGCCGTCGCCGTCGACGTAGTGGTCAATCGCACCATCAGAGTCACAGGTAATATCCAGCAGCACCGCGCGGCGCTCCGGCGCCTGATTCAACCCTTCAAGCGGCAGCACAGGGAACAGCTGGTCGATACCCCACGCATCCGGCATTGACTGGAACAGCGAGAAGTTGACGTAAATTTTGTCCGCCATACGTTCCTGCAGCTCGTCGATAATCGGACGGTGCGCGCGGTTGCTCGGGTCGAGCTGTTTCTGCACTTCGTGGCACATGTTCAGATACAGCTGCTCTGCCCACGCACGCTCCTGAAGGCTAAAGGTGCCTGAAGAGTAGCCGACGTGAATATCGTGCAGGTCCATCTGGCTGTCGTGTAGCCATTCGCGCAGCGAGCGGCGGTTATCCGGCTCGTGCATCTCCTGCCAGGTTTCCCACATGCTTTGCAGCGCGCGCGGCGCATCGTCAGCCGGCGGCGTCGCTTCGGTATGTTCGCTACGCTCAACGCCGATAATGTTCGACACCAGCACGGTGTGGTGCGCGGTTACCGCGCGGCCGGACTCGGTGATCACCGTCGGGTGCGGCAGACCGTGCTCTTCGCAGGCATCGCCAATCGCCCAGATAATATTGTTGGCGTATTCGTTCAAGCCATAGTTCACCGAGCAATCAGACTGCGAGCGGGTACCTTCATAGTCCACGCCCAGACCGCCGCCGACGTCGAAGCACTGGATATTAACGCCCAACTTGTGCAGCTCAACGTAGAAACGCGCCGACTCACGCACGCCGGTGGCGATATCGCGAATGTTCGCCATCTGTGAGCCGAGGTGGAAGTGCAGCAGTTGAATGCTGTCCAGACGGCCACGTTCACGCAGGATTTCCACCAGTTGCAGAACCTGGTTGGCCGCCAGACCGAACTTAGATTTTTCACCGCCGGAGGACTGCCATTTACCGGAGCCCTGAGAAGCCAGACGCGCACGCACGCCAAGGCGCGGGACCACGTTCAGACGTTCTGCCTCTTCCAGCACAATGGCGATTTCAGACATCTTCTCGATGACCAGATAGACCTTATGGCCCATCTTCTCGCCCACCAGCGCCAGACGAATGTATTCACGGTCTTTATAGCCGTTACAGACGATCACGCTACGGGTCATGCCCGCATGCGCCAGCACCGCCATCAGCTCGGCTTTGGAACCGGCTTCCAGACCCAGCGGTTCGCCGGAGTGGATCAACGACTCAATGACACGACGATGCTGGTTAACCTTGATCGGGTAAACCAGGAAGTAGTCGCCGTTGTAACCGTAGGATTCACGCGCGCGTTTGAACGCCGCGTTAATCGAGCGCAGACGATGCTGCAGAATCTGCGGGAAACAGAACAGCGCAGGCAGGCGCTGACCCTGTGCTTCACGGGCTTTAACCAGCTCGGCGAGATCGACACGCGCTTGCGGAACGTCAGGATCCGGGCAAACGCTGATGTGGCCCAGTTCGTTGACGTCGTAGTAGTTATTGCCCCACCAGGCAATGTTGTATGTGCGTAGCATTTTGCTGGCTTCCTGGGAGCTCATCGCAACCTCCTGCATGGAACGTAGTACACCGCGTTCGCCTGCTGACGAAGGCGAATCCAATGAAATGTCGTCAGACATAGCGAACCTCAATTATTTATAACAAGTGTAAAACAGTTAACTACTATCGCAGCGTGACGTTGCGATAACAACCCATAAACAGCCCGATGAGGCAGCAGAACATGCTGACGCACCGACTGTGCGACCGGTTTCTTTTTCATATCATTGTAAAACACGCACCTGAACCGGGTATGACGGTTCAGCGAAACCACGAGAAAACCCTTGCCGTGACAAGAGCGCCCTTGTTCAGTGTTCCGTTACCTACCGGCTCGGGAGTCCTGAGAAGCGCCGAAATGGGTATAACATCGGCTGGTATGCAAAGCAGAATGGCGGGTTGCGGGGAACATATTCGCGCCAGAACGGCACGGTAGAATCAGCAGAATACAACGGTTCATTATCTCGTATCACCTCCACGGCCGCCCCAAAAGACGAACCTCAAGCCAAAGCTAAAGTCTTAGCCCGGCTGGAAGTGGCAACACGAAAAATGACGTGTGCTTTTTTGTATGAGCCGCGCGCGGCGTTTTATACCGATAACCCACCTAAAATGCAAAATATAAATGTGCAGCTTGCCGCCTGTGTCAGGAAAAATTTCCAATCTCAGTTGCAACAGAATGCGAGCTATCTCAAAAAAAACTGGCATTGAGGTGAAGATGTGACCTAAAATAGCCGTCCAGATGTTAATCCATCTATACCGATTAACACTCAGACTGCCAGTGACGGCAACCCTTAAGTCCGTGGTATAATCTTCCATCGTGATTATTAAATACAACAGTTTGAGCTAACCAAATTCTCATTGGGTGATATTAAATATGGCAAAACACCTTTTTACGTCCGAGTCTGTATCCGAAGGGCATCCTGACAAAATCGCAGACCAAATTTCCGACGCCGTGCTGGACGCCATCCTCGAGCAGGATCCGAAAGCCCGCGTAGCGTGTGAAACGTACGTCAAAACCGGTATGGTGCTGGTCGGCGGTGAAATCACCACCAGCGCATGGGTTGATATCGAAGAGATCACCCGTAACACCGTTCGCGAAATTGGCTATGTGCATTCTGATATGGGCTTTGATGCCAATTCTTGTGCCGTACTGAGCGCGATTGGTAAACAGTCCCCGGACATCAACCAGGGCGTTGACCGTGCCGATCCACTGGAACAGGGCGCGGGCGACCAGGGCCTGATGTTTGGCTATGCTACCAACGAAACCGACGTGCTGATGCCGGCGCCAATCACCTACGCCCACCGTCTGGTGCAGCGTCAGGCTGAAGTGCGTAAAAACGGCACCCTGCCGTGGCTGCGTCCGGATGCGAAAAGCCAGGTCACCTTCCAGTACGACGATGGCAAAATTGTCGGTATTGATGCGGTGGTTCTGTCTACTCAGCATTCAGAAAGCATCGATCAAAAATCGCTGCAGGAAGCGGTGATGGAAGAGATCATCAAGCCGGTTCTGCCGACCGAATGGCTGAACGCGTCTACCAAATTCTTTATCAACCCGACCGGTCGCTTTGTTATCGGTGGCCCAATGGGCGACTGTGGCCTGACCGGTCGTAAGATCATCGTGGATACCTACGGCGGCATGGCTCGTCACGGCGGCGGCGCGTTCTCCGGTAAAGATCCATCAAAAGTTGACCGTTCCGCAGCCTATGCTGCGCGTTATGTGGCGAAAAACATCGTTGCCGCTGGCCTGGCCGACCGCTGTGAAATTCAGGTTTCCTACGCTATCGGCGTGGCGGAACCGACTTCAATCATGGTGGAAACTTTCGGTACCGAAAAAGTGCCTGCTGAGCAGCTGATTGGTCTGGTTCGCGAGTTCTTCGACCTGCGTCCGTACGGCCTGATCCAGATGCTGGACCTGCTGCACCCGATCTACAAAGAGACGGCAGCTTACGGTCACTTCGGTCGCGAAACTTTCCCATGGGAAAAAACCGACAAAGCCGCTCAGCTGCGCGAAGCGGCCGGCCTGAAATAA
>NZ_LXEU01000016.1 GCF_001654985.1 Kluyvera georgiana ATCC 51603 | reverse complement strand
TGAAATAAGCCCTCCCCGTTCGATAAAAGCCAGCCTCGCGCTGGCTTTTTTATGCCCGCAATTCATAACCTCTACGTATCAATTTACATTTCAAAACATTTTAATGAAAGCGATTACATCTTAGCACCCCAGGGTCATAAAGCCTTCTACTTCATGAATGAAACAGCTTTTCACCTTATTGCCTCATGTTTCAGTAAAATCTCATTATCGTTTTTTTGTTTCTCACTAAAATAAACACATACCTATGATTTAATTGATGTTTAACTCATGGATAACATGAATAACAGTGTAACCGATTACACAGTCGTGATTGTTATCACATTTTTTTACTACGCAGTCTCCTACCCTAAGCATCGATAGAATCAATGACTCAATGGAGAGCATCATGCCTAACAATAAAAAACAGGGTCGCTCGAACAAGACAATGACCTTCTTTGTCTGTTTTCTGGCGGCGCTGGCCGGACTGCTGTTCGGTCTTGATATCGGCGTTATTGCCGGTGCCCTACCGTTTATTACGACCGATTTCCAACTCAGTGCCCATACGCAGGAATGGGTGGTTAGTTCGATGATGTTCGGTGCCGCCGTCGGCGCCGTCGGCAGCGGCTGGCTCTCCTTCAAGCTGGGCCGTAAGAAAAGCCTGATGATCGGTGCGATCCTGTTCGTTGCCGGTTCCCTGTTCTCCGCCGCGGCTCCGAACGTTGAAGTACTGCTGATTTCCCGTGTGCTGCTCGGTCTGGCAGTGGGTGTGGCCTCCTACACCGCCCCGCTGTACCTGTCTGAAATCGCGCCGGAGAAAATCCGCGGCAGCATGATCTCCATGTATCAGCTGATGATTACCATCGGTATTCTTGGTGCGTACCTGTCCGATACCGCGTTCAGCTACAGCGGCGCATGGCGCTGGATGCTGGGCGTGATCATCATCCCTGCGGTGCTGTTGCTGATCGGCGTTATCTTCCTGCCGGACAGCCCGCGCTGGTTTGCGGCAAAACGTCGCTTTAACGATGCCGAGCGCGTACTGATGCGTCTGCGCGATACCAGCGCCGAAGCCAAACGCGAGCTGGATGAAATCCGCGAAAGCCTGAAGGTGAAACAGAGCGGCTGGGCGCTGTTCAAAGAGAACAGCAACTTCCGTCGCGCGGTGTTCCTCGGCGTGCTGCTGCAGGTAATGCAACAGTTCACCGGTATGAACGTCATCATGTACTACGCGCCAAAAATCTTTGAACTGGCGGGCTACACCAATACCACCGAACAGATGTGGGGGACCGTTATCGTTGGCCTGACCAACGTGCTGGCCACCTTTATCGCGATTGGTCTGGTTGACCGCTGGGGTCGTAAACCTACCCTTATCCTTGGCTTTATCGTGATGGCCGTGGGCATGGGCGTGCTGGGCTCGATGATGCATATCGGCATTCACTCCGCGGTGGCCCAGTACTTCGCCGTGCTGATGCTGCTGATGTTTATCGTTGGCTTCGCCATGAGCGCCGGTCCGCTGATTTGGGTACTGTGCTCTGAAATTCAGCCGCTGAAAGGCCGTGATTTCGGTATCACCTGCTCTACCGCCACCAACTGGATTGCGAACATGATCGTCGGGGCCACCTTCCTGACCATGCTGAACTCGCTGGGTAGCGCCAATACCTTCTGGGTTTACGGCGGTCTGAACGTGCTGTTCATCTTCCTGACCCTGTGGCTGATTCCGGAAACCAAAAACGTCTCTCTGGAACACATTGAACGTAACCTGATGCAGGGCCGTCCGCTGCGTGAAATTGGCGCTCGCGACTAACCTTCATCCCGCTTCCTCCCGCCTGGGAGGAAGCTTCTTCTTGCACCTCCCCGTTTCACGTTTTATTCTCAGCCGTTATGAAAACCCCTCGAATTCCTATCGCCGTCCAGCAAAACGTCATGCGCAGCCTGCGGGAAAAACTCGCTCAGGCCAACCTGGCGCTGGGGCGTAACTACCCCGAACCGAAGCTGGTCTATCAACAGCGCGGTACCTCTGCGGGTACCGCCTGGCTTCAGCAGTATGAGATTCGCCTCAATCCCGTGTTGTTACAGGAAAATCAGCAGGCGTTTATTGATGAAGTGGTGCCGCACGAGCTGGCGCACCTGCTGGTGTGGAAACACTTTGGCCGGGTCGCGCCGCACGGTAAAGAGTGGAAGTGGATGATGGAGAGCGTGCTCGGCGTACCGGCGCGGCGCACCCATCAGTTCGAGCTGGAGTCCGTGCGCAAAAATACCTTCCCCTATCGCTGCCGCTGCCAGCAGCATCAGCTCACCGTCCGCCGCCATAATCGCGTGGTGCGCGGTGAAGCCACCTATCGCTGCGTCCACTGCGGCGAACCATTAGTTGCCGAAATGTAACTAACGGAAATATCTGGAAGTTTTCTGACCTGACTGATTGCATCTGACAACCACATTGGTTACGTTGCGGGCTCGTTTTGAGATGGAGTTCGTGATGTACCGTAATTTGTCTTTTGCCGTGGCGTTTGTCGCGGCGGCACTCTCCGGGCAGGCCTTAGCCGAGGGTATTAACAGCTTTTCCCAGGCCAAAAGCGCCGGCGTAAAAGTGAATAGCGACGTTCCCGGCGATTTCTACTGCGGCTGTAAAATTAACTGGCAGGGTAAGAAAGGCGTTATCGATCTGGAATCCTGCGGCTATAAAGTGCGTAAAAATGAAAACCGCGCCAGCCGCGTCGAATGGGAGCACGTCGTTCCGGCGTGGCAGTTCGGCCATCAGCGCCAGTGCTGGCAGGACGGTGGCCGGAAGAACTGCGCCAAAG
Source organism: Kluyvera georgiana ATCC 51603 (assembly GCF_001654985.1). Taxonomy (GTDB): domain Bacteria; phylum Pseudomonadota; class Gammaproteobacteria; order Enterobacterales; family Enterobacteriaceae; genus Kluyvera; species Kluyvera georgiana. The sequence continues at coordinate 43,399 of NZ_LXEU01000016.1, read as the reverse complement.
ACCCGGAATACCGCAAGATGGAAAGCGACATGCACAACCTGCAGCCTGCCGTCGGCGAGGTGAACGGCGATCGCGGCAACTTTATGTACGGGCAGTGGAACGGCGGCGAAGGCCAGTACGGCCAGTGCGCCATGAAGGTCGACTTTAAAGAGAAAGTCGCCGAGCCGCCGGAGCGTTCACGCGGCGCCATCGCTCGTATCTACTTCTATATGCGCGACCGCTATCAGCTGACGCTCTCCCGCCAGCAAACCCAGCTGTTCAACGCCTGGGACAAAATGTATCCCGTCAGCCAATGGGAGTGCGAACGCGACCAGCGCATCGCCAAAATTCAGGGCAACCATAATCCATATGTGCTGCAGGCTTGCCAGGCGCAAAAGAGCTAACCTACACTAGCGGCAATTGTTATTTTGCCCTGCCCTCTCCCCGGCGGAGAGGGCGTAGCCACAGATGGAATTCAGACTATGCGCATCCCTCGCATCTATCACCCAGAATCACTCACCGTCGGCACGCAGGTTGCCCTATGCGAAGATGCGGCGAATCACGTCGGGCGCGTTTTACGCATGGGAAAAGGCCAGGCCATCCAGCTGTTTGACGGCAGCAACCACGTCTTTGAGGCCGTGATCACCGATGCCGGTAAAAAGAACGTGACGGTTGAAATCCAGAGCAGCGCACTGGACGATCGTGAATCGCCGATCCATATTCACCTCGGCCAGGTGATGTCGCGCGGCGATAAAATGGAATTCACCATCCAGAAATCGATAGAACTGGGTGTAAGCCTCATTACGCCACTTTTTTCCGAGCGCTGCGGCGTTAAACTGGATGCCGAGCGTCTGAATAAGAAGATTCAGCAGTGGCAAAAAATCGCGATTGCCGCCTGCGAGCAGTGCGGTCGCAACCTTGTTCCGGAGATTCGCCCGGCAATGGACGTAGAAGACTGGTGCGCCGAGCAGGACGATGCGCTAAAGCTCAATCTGCACCCGCGCGCCAGCGCCAGCATCAATACGCTGCCGCTGCCGGTGGAACGCGTGCGTCTGCTGATTGGCCCGGAAGGCGGTCTGTCCGCCGATGAAATTGCCATGACCGCACGCTACCAGTTTACTGATATTCTGTTGGGGCCTCGCGTTTTGCGCACAGAGACTACCGCACTCACCGCCATCACCGCACTGCAGGTGCGCTTTGGTGACTTGGGTTAAAGGAGAACAATAATGATCAAGCTCGGCATCGTGATGGATCCCATCGCAAGCATCAACATCAAGAAAGACACCAGCTTCGCTATGCTGCTGGAAGCACAACGTCGCGGTTACGAACTCCACTATATGGAGATGAACGATCTGTACCTGATCAACGGCGAATCGCACGCGCGTACGCGTCTGCTGAGCGTTGAGCAGAACTACGAAAAATGGTACGAGTTCGGCAGCGAGCAGGATATTAAACTCGCCGACCTCGACGTTATCCTGATGCGTAAAGATCCGCCGTTCGACACCGAATTTATCTACGCCACCTATATTCTTGAGCGCGCGGAAGAGAAAGGGACGCTTATCGTCAACAAACCGCAGAGCCTGCGCGACTGCAACGAGAAGCTGTTCACCGCGTGGTTCTCCGACCTGACGCCGGAAACGCTGGTCACCCGCAACAAGGCGCAGCTGAAAGCATTCTGGGAAAAACACGGCGACATCATCATGAAGCCGCTGGACGGCATGGGCGGCGCATCCATCTTCCGCGTGAAGGAAGGCGATCCGAACATTGGCGTCATTGCCGAAACGCTGACCGAGCTCGGCAGCCGCTACTGCATGGCGCAGAACTACCTGCCGGCCATTAAAGATGGCGACAAACGCGTGCTGGTTATCGACGGCGAACCGGTACCTTACTGCCTGGCACGTATCCCGCAGGGCGGCGAAACGCGCGGCAACCTGGCCGCCGGTGGCCGTGGTGAACCGCGTCCACTGAGCGAAAGCGACTGGGAAATCGCCCGTAAGGTTGGCCCAACGCTGAAAGCCAAAGGCCTGATCTTCGTTGGTCTGGATATCATTGGCGATCGTCTGACGGAAATTAACGTCACCAGCCCAACCTGCGTGCGTGAAATCGAAGCGGAATATCCGATTTCCATCACCGGTATGCTGATGGATGCTATCGAAAAACGCCTGCAAAAATAGTACGTTGCTTTAATACGGCGGGAGGGAATCCGCCGCCAACCGGGCGTTCAGCGCTGCATATACGCAGGCAAGCCTGGTGACAGCCGTGCGCTTTCCCCTCATACTGGGCATTGCTGCTTTTTAAAACAGGACAAGAACCTCTGATAATGAATTTACAGCATCATTTTCTTATTGCTATGCCAACCCTCCAGGATCCCATCTTCCGCCGATCCGTGGTTTACATCTGCGAATACAACGACGACGGTGCAATGGGCATTATTATTAATAAACCTCTGGAAAATTTGCAGGTTGAAGGGATCCTCGAAAAGCTGAAGATCTCCCCGGAACCTCGCGATCCGTCGATTCGCCTGGATAAGCCCGTCATGCTGGGTGGCCCACTGGCAGAAGATCGCGGATTTATTCTGCACACGCCGCCGGCGTCGTTCTCCTCCAGCATCCGGATCTCCGACAATACGATTGTCACCACTTCTCGTGATGTGCTGGAGACCCTCGGTACCGAGCGCCAACCGTCTGAAGTGCTGGTCGCGCTGGGCTATGCTTCCTGGGAAAAGGGGCAACTGGAGCAGGAGATCCTCGATAACGCCTGGCTCACCGCCCCAGCCGATTTCAATATCCTGTTTAAAACCCCAATTGGTGAACGCTGGAAAGAAGCGGCAAAGCTGATTGGGATTAATATTCTGACCATGTCAGGCGCTGCGGGGCACGCATAATGAGTGGAACACTACTGGCTTTCGATTTTGGCACGCGCAGCATTGGTGTGGCGATTGGCCAACGTATTACCGGCACTGCACGGCCGCTGGCCGCCATTAAGGCACAGGACGGCACTCCCGACTGGAACATTATTGCCCGTCTGCTTAAAGAGTGGCAGCCTGAAACGGTCATCGTCGGCCTACCGCTGAATATGGACGGTACCGAGCAACCGTTGACCGCGCGCGCGCGTAATTTTGCCAATAAAATTCACGGCCGCTTTGGCGTGCCGATTACGCTGCATGATGAACGACTGAGCACCGTTGAGGCTCGCGCCGGGCTGTTTGAGCATGGGGGATTCAGGGCGTTGAACAAAGGCAGCGTCGACTCCGCCTCAGCCGTAGTGATTCTGGAAAGTTATTTCGAACAGGGTTACTAGCCATGGGCAGCCCCGGGAATCATTTCCCGGGAACACGCCAGAATAGGTGACTCGCCGATTAGTGGCGCAGATTTTCGTTGGCCCAGCTTACCGCCTGAGTTCTATTCTTCACGCTTAGCTTACGGAATACATTATACAGATGCGTGCGGACGGTATTCTCACTGATAAACAACGCACGAGCGATATCCATATTGGTCGCGCCGTGACGTAATTCATTGAGAATTTCACATTCACGTTCCGTCAGCGGCACGCTATCGTGATTTTCCGGAGTATGTTCAACGGCATACATTGCTGGGTGCATCACGCTCAATTCAGCCGTCTGCTCGCCGTTTAAGACCGCTTTGACGCCCTCAATTAAGCGCGATTCTTCGTCGTCATGACGGAACACGCCATACAGTGCAGGCCACTGCGCCATTTCGTATAATTCATACTTCTGCGCACTGTTGATAATTAACAAGCGAGGGGAATCAAACTGCGTGCGGATAATATCGCGCCAGATGCCATTCAGTTTTTTGTTGGAAACGGCAATATCGAACAATACCACAGTGCCCTTGTTAAGGCGCTGCATCAGCGGCTTGTTGATATTGTGTACATCGACGGAAACTGAAAGTAATTCAGTAAGATAGTTTGCAAACGCGTTTGCTTGTACTGACGGGTGGGTGATTAAGATAATCTTCCGGGAATTAGATACACTCTCAGTTACTTCAAACATTTTGAAACTCTCCATAGTCTATATCCACCATCATGGTGATTTAATAAGTCAAAGCAAAGGCAAACCTAATACCATTAATAATAAGAACCAACCGACAAGTGAAACTTTATTTCATAAGATTAGTCCTAATTACATAAATAGGATAGAACGAAGACCCTGGAAGTGTCAAAAGAATATCAACCTTTTTTTGTAAGCCTACGCAACACAATGTAATTAACTAATTACAAAGCTCTCATACCTATGGCGTAACGACTCATACCATATTAGAATAAACGTCGTAGGAAGTTTTGTTTCCGCCCTTTGAAAATCACTCAGAAATTACAAATAAGTACATCCCCGCAACAGCGACAATAATTAAATTTACAAAACAAAAAGAGAAACTGATTATTATCCCAGCGATGAATATTAAAATAAAACGGCCATCACATTTTTGCCTTCAATTATGTGCTAGCCGAATTCATTGTTTCTCAATGGCGCTCGCCAGACGATCATGCTGGCGAATAACTATACGTTTTTCCTTTTTATAGCATCCCGGCATTCACTCGCTGCTGGTAGCTCTGGCTGAAGGTCTGCATTCCGCTTTGCAGTCCAGTCTGCATCACGCCAGCAATCTGATGCGTTTTCCCCTCGCGAATAAGGTTGCTGACGGCAGGTGTATTAATCAACATTTCAAACAACGCCACACGCCCGCCCTGGCTGTCAGGCTGTAGCTTCTGCGCCAGCACTGCGCAGAGGCTGCTGGCAAGCTGGTTGCGAACCGGCTCTTTCTCCTGAGCAGGAAACACATCAACCAGCCGCTCGATCGCCTGCGCGGCGCCGCGCGTATGTAGCGTCGCCAGAACCAGATGACCGGTTTCCGCCGCCGTCAGCGCCAGGCGAATTGTCTCACTATCGCGAAGCTCGCCAAGCAGAATCACGTCGGGATCCTGACGTAGCGCCACCCTCAGCGCCTCCGCGAAAGAGGCGGTATGCTGCCCGATTTCGCGCTGCTGAATCAGGCAGTCTGCGCTGGTATGCAGAAACTCAACGGGATCCTCCAGCGTCAGAATATGTCCTGCCAGGTGATGATTGAGATGGTCCACCATTGCCGCCAGCGTGGTCGATTTACCGCTCCCCGTCGCCCCGGTCACCAGAATCAATCCGCTTTCTTCGTTGAGCATCTCAGCCAGCGCAACCGGCGTATGCAGTTCAGCAAGCGTCGGGCACCGCGTGGGCAAAAGGCGTAGTACCAACGATGCCCCCTGGCTGTGAGCAAACGCGCTGGCACGTAATCGTGGACAACCGGGAAGCGAGACGGAAAAATCAAGCTGCCGATGCCGTTGCCACGCCTGCTGCTGGCTATCACTCAGCCAGTTGGCCATCAACACCTCGAGATCCGGGACGGTAAACGGCGCGATTTCCAGCTTGCCTCCCCTACGCCAGCGCGCGTTTGCGCTGCTACACAGGTGTAGATCCGAGACGTTATGCTTTACACTAAGCGCCACGATTTCTTGTATATCCATAGACCCACCAGCCCATATGAACGATATTGCGCATAACCTGGCACAGGTCAGGGAGAAAATCTCAGCGGCAGCAGCACGTTGCGGCCGGGATTCAAAAGAAGTAACGCTGCTTGCAGTGAGTAAAACTAAACCTGCGAGCGCCGTCGAAGAAGCCGTTGCGGCGGGCCAGAGCGCGTTTGGCGAAAACTATGTTCAGGAAGGGGTAGAGAAAATTCTCCACTTTCGCGAGCAGGGAATCACCTCGTTGCAATGGCACTTTATTGGCCCACTGCAGTCCAATAAAAGTCGTTTGGTTGCCGAGCACTTCGACTGGTGCCACACCGTGGACCGACTGAAAATTGCCGTGCGCTTAAGCGAGCAGCGTCCGGCCAGCTTGCCGCCGCTCAACGTGCTGATTCAAATCAATATCAGCGATGAGCAAAGCAAATCAGGCATTCCGTTGGCAGAGCTTGACGCGCTGGCCGCCGCTATTGCCGCCCTGCCGAACGTCTGCCTGCGCGGCTTAATGGCGATTCCCGCGCCGGAAAAAGAGTACGACCGGCAGTTTGCCGTTGCCCGCGAAATGGCTGTAGCATTCGCGCGACTGAAAGCAGACTACCCGACCGTAGACACGCTATCTCTGGGCATGTCTGACGACATGGAAGCCGCTGTTGCGGCAGGTAGTACAATGGTACGCATTGGCACCGCGATTTTTGGTGCGCGTGATTACACAAAAAAATAAGGAACCCCAAGGAACGCCATGAAGACGTTGACCTTCCTGCTCTCTACAGTGATTGAACTGTACACAATGGTGCTACTGCTGCGCGTCTGGATGCAGTGGGCGCGCTGCGATTTTTACAACCCATTCTCGCAGTTCGTGGTGAAGATCACTCAACCGATCGTCGGCCCGCTGCGTCGCGTCATTCCGCCGATGGGTCCGCTGGACAGTTCTTCGCTGCTGCTGGCCTTTATTCTGTGCGTGGTGAAAGCCATCGTGCTGTTTATGGTCATCACCTTCCAGCCAATTATCTGGATCTCTGCGGTGCTGATTCTGCTCAAGACCATCGGCCTGCTGATCTTCTGGGTACTGCTGCTGATGGCGATCATGAGCTGGGTCAGCCAGGGCCGCAGCCCGGTTGAGTTCGTGCTGATGCAGCTCGCCGAACCGCTGCTGCGCCCTATCCGCCGCCTGCTGCCGTCCATGGGAGGAATTGATTTTTCCCCAATGGTGCTGGTGCTGCTGCTGTACGTCATCAATATGGGCATCGCCGAAGTGCTGCAAGCCACCGGCAACATGCTGCTGCCAGGACTGTGGATGGCGCTATGAGTGCCGTCACTCCCTGCGATGACGGGCTGGTGCTGCGGCTGTATATTCAGCCAAAGGCCAGCCGGGATGCGATTGTTGGGGTACATGGCGACGAACTGAAAGTCGCCATCACCGCCCCGCCCGTTGATGGGCAGGCTAATGCTCATCTGGTGAAGTATCTCGCCAAACAGTTTAAGGTCGCCAAAAGCCAGGTCATCATCGAGAAAGGTGAACTGGGGCGGCATAAACAGGTTAAAATTATTCATCCGCAACAGATCCCATCGGGCGTCGACGCCCTGAAACTTTAGGATATCCCATGCAAAAAGTTGTCCTCGCGACCGGTAACGCCGGTAAAGTGCGCGAGCTTGCTTCGCTGCTCGGCGATTTTGGTCTTGATATCGTCGCCCAGACCGAGCTTGGCGTAGAGTCAGCCGAGGAGACCGGGCTGACCTTTATTGAAAACGCGATTCTCAAAGCGCGCCACGCCGCGCAGGTGACCGGCTTACCGGCCATCGCCGATGACTCTGGTCTGGCAGTTGACATTCTCGGCGGCGCGCCGGGGATCTACTCCGCACGCTACTCCGGCCTCGATGCCAGCGACCAACAGAATCTGGAAAAGCTGCTGGAAACGTTAAAAGACGTGCCGGACGACCAGCGTCAGGCGCAGTTTCACTGCGTGCTGGTCTATATGCGCCACGCAGAAGACCCCACGCCGTTGGTGTGCCACGGCACCTGGCCGGGCGTGATTACCCGCGCCCCAGCGGGCCAGGGCGGCTTCGGCTACGATCCTATCTTCTTCGTGCCGTCGGAAGGCAAGACCGCCGCCGAGCTTAGCCGCGAAGAGAAGATTGCCATCTCCCACCGCGGCCAGGCGCTGAAGCTGCTACTGGAAGCCATGCGTCATGGTTAAGCTCCCCCCGCTGAGTCTCTACATTCATATCCCGTGGTGCGTGCAGAAGTGCCCGTACTGCGACTTCAACTCGCACGCGCTGAAGGGTGAAGTCCCACACGACGACTACGTACAGCATCTGCTGAGCGATTTAGACGCCGACGTTGCTTATGCGCAGGGACGTGAAGTGCAGACTATCTTCATCGGTGGCGGTACGCCGAGCCTGCTGTCAGGCCCGGCGATGCAGGCTCTGCTGGACGGTGTGCGCGCGCGCCTGACGTTGGCTTCTGATGCAGAAATCACCATGGAAGCCAACCCGGGCACCGTCGAAGCCGACCGCTTCGTGGAGTATCAGCGGGCGGGCGTCAACCGTATCTCTATCGGGGTACAGAGCTTTAGCGACAGCAAGCTCCAGCGTCTTGGGCGCATCCACGGGCCGGAAGAGGCTAAACGCGCGGCGCGCCTGGCGAGCGGGCTGGGGCTGCGCAGCTTCAACCTCGATCTGATGCACGGGTTACCGGATCAGTCGCTGGAAGAGGCGCTGAGCGACCTGCGCCAGGCGATTGAACTATCGCCGCCGCATCTCTCCTGGTATCAGCTGACTATCGAGCCCAATACTCTGTTTGGTTCGCGCCCGCCGGTGCTGCCGGACGACGACTCGCTGTGGGATATCTTCGAGCAGGGTCATCAATTGCTGACCGCCGCAGGTTATCAGCAGTATGAAACCTCGGCCTATGCCAAACCGGGCTATCAGTGCCAGCACAACCTCAACTACTGGCGCTTTGGCGATTATCTGGGCATCGGCTGCGGTGCGCATGGCAAGGTGACGTTCCCGGACGGCCGCATTCTGCGTACGGCAAAAACGCGTCATCCGCGCGGCTATATGGAAGGGCGCTATCTGGAGCGCCAGCACGACGTTGAGAACGCCGACAAGCCGTTTGAATTCTTTATGAACCGCTTCCGTTTACTGGAAGCCGCGCCGCGCGCCGAATTCAGCGCCTATACCGGCCTGGACGAAAGCATTATCCGCTCACAGTTGGATGAAGCGCTGGCCCTGGGCTACCTGACCGAGTGCGAGCAATACTGGCAGATAACCGAGCACGGTAAACTGTTTTTGAACTCACTGCTTGAACTGTTTCTTAGTGAATAAATAATAAATATATTTCGCCATTATAAATAATGGCGAAATATATCATTCAGCTTTACCGAGTGGTTACCCCAATACTTCCCGAATAATTTCACCATCAATATTTAAATAAGATATTAATAGCCAATAACGAATATGTCATAAATATAACCCAGCGCACAAAAACCGCATTTAATGCACAGATAGCTGAAAATTGTGAGAGTGGTAGCTTAAAGCTGTCTGACAACCAGGATAATATGTCATACAGAAATTCAACGCTGTCCCTCTAGATATAGACCACAATAATGAATGTGCATGGAGCCTATTAATGAAATCTCTCTTTTTTCGCAAAACGCTAATCTGTGCGTCGCTTTTCGCGTTGCTTTCCGCTGGGGCCGCTGCGGCTGAAAAAGTGACGCTGAAGCTGGCGCACAACCTTGAGCGTAGCCACGTAGTGCACCAGGCTTTTGAAGAAATGGCCAAAGAGGTCAAGCAGCTGTCAGACGGCAAGATGACCATCCGTATTTACCCAAGCAGCCAGATGGGCAGCGCGCGTGAAACCATGGAGTTATTACAGAACGGCGCGCTGGATATGACCAAAGGTTCCGCCAGCGATCTGGAATCTTTCGACAACGTTTATGCCATTTATAATTTGCCGTTCTTATTTAAAGACCAGGCACATTTTAATAAAGTGGTATTTGGCGAGGTCGGTAAAGAAATTATGGACTCAACGAAAGAAAAAGGATTCTTCGCCCTTTCCGCTTATGTTGCCGGTACCCGTAGTTTTTATGCCAAAAAACCGATTACTAAACCTGAAGATTTAAAAGGGCTGAAAATTCGCGTTCAGGCCAGCCCGACCACCATAAAAATGATTGAATTAATGGGTGGTTCACCCACACCTATTTCATTCGGTGAAGTTTATACCGCAATGCAGCAGGGCGTGGTTGACGGTGCGGAAAATAATGTCCCATCGTGGGTACAAACGCGCCATATCGAAATTGCCAAAGTCTTCTCTGAAGATGAGCACGCCTCTATTCCTGACTTCCTGGTGATCTCCACCAAAACCTGGGACAAGCTAACGCCGGAGCAGCAGCAGATTCTGGCGAAAGCAGCCACGGATTCGCAGATTTATCAACAGAAGCTGTGGGACAAAATCGACGCCGACACGCGTGCTCAGGCGAAGGCCATGGGCGGCGAGATCGTCAAGGTCGACAAAGCGCCGTTCCGTGCGGCGGTCCAGCCGCTGTTTGACGATTTCAACAAAGATCCGAAACAGGCCGCGCTGCTGGCCAAATTTGAAGCCGCCTCAGAGTAATTCCCTTGCGGGCCAGCATCTGGCCCGCCTTCACCAGGATAACAAACGATGATTTTTACCCGCACTAAACAGGCGGTGGACCGCGCGATCGCCGCGTTCTCCGTCGCGGTCATGGTGGCGCTGGTCGTCTGCGTCGTCTGGCAGGTGTTCAGTCGCTATGTGTTAAACCAACCCAGCACGCTGACGGACGAGCTGGCGCGTTTTCTGATGATTTGGGTTGGCCTGCTTGGCGCGGCCTACACCGTCGGCGCACAGCGCCATCTGGCGATCGATCTGCTGGCTATGACGCTCAAGCCGCGTAAGCAAACGCTGCTGGGCGTGGTGATTAACCTGCTGATTTTTATCTTCTCCGGCTCGGTCATTGTGACCGGTGGGCTAAAGCTCATCGCCAAAACGCTGGCAACCGCGCAGGTCTCCGCGGCGATGCAGATCCCAATGGGCTACGTCTATCTGATCCTGCCGTTGTCCGGCCTCATCATGATGTTCTACGCGCTGTGGTTTATCGCCAACGGCCTGATTAGCCTGAAACAGTCCGCAGAAGGAGCGAGCTAATGGACGGGTATATTGCTTTAACGCTGTTCGGCGCTTTCTTTGTGCTGGTGTTTATCGGCGTGCCGATTTCGTTCTCTATCGGCATTGCGACCGTTGCCTCGATGCTGCTGATGTTCCCGTGGGATATCGCCGTCATAACCGTCTCCCAGCGCCTGGCCAACGGTCTGGACAACTTTGCCCTGCTGGCGATTCCGTTCTTTATCTTCGCCGGTACGTTGATGAACAGCGGCGGGATTGCCATCCGCCTGATTAACCTCGCGCAGGTGATGGTCGGCCGCGTTCCCGGCTCGCTGGGCCACGTTAACGTGCTGGCTAATATGATGTTCGGCTCTATTTCTGGTTCGGCGGTCGCTGCCGCTGCGGCGGTGGGCGGCACCCTGCACCCGATTCAGACCAAAAAGGGCTATGACCCCACGTTCTCCACTGCGGTTAACGTCTCGTCGTGCATTACCGGGCTGCTGATTCCGCCGTCTAACGTACTGATCGTCTTCTCGCTGACCGCGGGCGGCGTGTCGGTGGCCTCGCTGTTTATGGCGGGCTATCTGCCAGGTATTCTGATGGGCCTGGCGATTATGGTGGTCTGCGCGATTATCGCGAAGCGCCGCGGCTACCCGGTCTCCGAGCGCCCGACCTGCGCACAGGCGGCGAAAGCCTTCTTCGACGCCCTGCCGAGCCTGCTGCTGGTGATTATCGTGATGGGCGGGATTCTGGGCGGTATTTTCACCGCCACCGAAGCCTCGGCGATTGCCGTGGTCTACACCTTTATCCTGTCGGTGATTATCTACCGCGAGGTGAAATGGCGCGATCTACCAAAGCTTATCCTGGAGTCGGTGGTCACAACCTCCATCGTGCTGCTATTGATTGGCTTTTCCGTCGGCATGTCGTGGGCGATGACCAACGCCGATATTCCCTACATGATCAGCGACACGCTGATGGGGATCTCGGAGAATCCGCTGGTGATCCTGCTGCTGATTAACATTGTGCTGCTGATCGTCGGCATCTTTATGGATATGACGCCTGCGGTGCTGATCTTCACGCCGATCTTCCTGCCCATCGCCCAGGACCTGGGCATGGATCCGGTACACTTTGGTATCATGATGGTTGCCAACCTGTGTATTGGCCTGTTGACGCCGCCAGTAGGCAGCGCGCTGTTTGTCGGCTGCTCTATCTCCGGAGTGAAGATCCAGCAGTTAATCAAACCGCTGCTGCCATTCTACGCCGCGCTGCTGGTCGCCCTGATGATGATCGCCTACATCCCGCAGATCTCGCTGTTTATTCCGCAGCTGCTGGGGCTAATGTAATCCCCACGTCACCCGGACGAGGCGCGGATGCGCCGACTCCGGGTTATCAGGGAATCACTTTTTCTTTACGCATTCTCGCCACCCCTTCCAGCCAGCGCTTCGCATTATACGTGAGCTCCTGATTGCTGGACTCCAGCACTACCATTTGCCCACGTAGCGCCTCTCGCTGTTTTCTCAGCGGCGCCACCTTCGCGTCTTTTTCCGCGATCGCCTTCGCTATCCTTTCCTGCATCAGGTCATGCTGGCGATGATATTCACGCCGCTGCACTTCAAGAGCAACGTCACGCGCAGCGCGAATCGGCTCGGCATCGCACACCGCCTTTTTCTGACAGGCGACCAGCGCGGGTTCATACACGTTGATGTAGTACTGGTTACTGAATTTCGTCATGTCGTTTTTGCGGTCAACGGCGTACATCTCAGCGTTCATCGCCTGCAATACCGCGCTGCGGTCGCGCGGTTTACCGTTGGCGTCCGTTCCCCATGAGCGCAGTATTTACTCGTCTAAGTCCATCACCCGCTTTTTCAGCTCATCGTATTGTTTCTGCTGGGTTTCCACCGTCGTTTTACTTTCGGCGAACTGGGTATCAAGCTTCGCGAACTGCGCCATAAAGCCGCTGTCGTTAACGACCAACGTCTTACTAAGATCCTCCGTTGGGCTAAACGGCCTGCCCGCATTTTTCGCCGCCATTTGCATGGAAAAAAACGTCGTCGTCCAGCCCGAAGCCTGGGTGCCCACGGCGGTCATCATCGCTGAAAATTTTACCGGACGGTTCTTTACCCAAGTGTTTTCATAAAAGAGATAATCCCCCGCCATTCCCACCATCCGATAGAGATTGTCGTCAGCGGCCATATCGCCTTCGACCGAGTAGGTAGCTTGATTACCTACAGCGTCAAGCCGGCGTAACGTGATATGCCCCAGGTGCATCAGCCCGCCAGACTGCTTCGCAAACTGCTGTTTGATAACATCGTCGGTAGGGATATTACTGTTGGCAAAAACCGACACGGTGACGCAGCAAAGAAGAAATGCCCCGCGTGTCCAGACGAGCTTCATCGGCAAATTCCTTTTAGTATGAAAAGCGCATCATACGGAATCTGCGAAGGGGAGACGGGTAAACAAAATCTGAATCTGGCTACCCGCAGAAATGCAGGTAGCCGGGGGGATTTTACTTCAGCGTGCCGACCAGCGCCTTGCGGCTGTCTTCCAGCGACACCACGCGGCTGCACACGTCTTTACCAAACGCCTGGAAATCCGCTTCCTGGTTTTTCCACTCGTTCTGAATGGCAGTTTGCAGACCGCCAAGACTGCCCAGCACACCCTGTAGCGGGTTACCGCCGCCTTTCAGCACCGCTTTGGCGCCCATCTCGTTAATGCTGTCCTGCAGAATACCGCCCATCGCCTGATTGACGAGCTGCTGACCGTCGGCGCGAACCTGGTCTATCGCTTTGTAGTGGAAGGTCAGGCCGTCGGTACGGTGTTCAATAATGCGGTTCATCTGCGCTTTGAGCTGCGCGTCGAGCTTGGTCAGGCGACCGCGCATATTGCTGCTCTCGCCCACTTCTTTGGCGATAATTTTATCCAGCGCCACGCGGCCTTTTTCGACCCGGCTACGCGCACCGTCGTCGATCCACGGCAGCGCGCTGCGCAGTTCGGTCTGATAATCTTTGGCCTGCTCACGCTGGGCCGGCGTTAACGTATACGCCTTACCGTTGTAGGTCACATCGCCGTTGGGGGTAATAATAAGATTGCCGTTTTCACCTTGCACCTGCACGGTTTGCGGCTTGAGCACCACGTCATCGCGTGGCGTGACGCTGCACTGGTAGTCAGCGTGGGCGGTCATCGCCGTGAACGAGAGTACTGCCGTCAGCAGCGTTTTGCGCATCATAACTTTCCCTCAGTACAAATCGGGCCAGCAAATGCTGGCCCCGTATGCTTATTTAGTCCCACCAAACGTCGAAAAGTTCGCTGGTGCGCACTTCTTCAAACTTGCGATCTTCCAGCCACTTGCGAACCAGCGCCTGATGTTCTTCGGTGCACTTGCCCACTTCCTGGGTGCAAATCAGACCTTCCCAGGCCAGATAGCCGCTGCCGTCAAACGCCAGCTTGTTCGGCTCGATCACTTCATCGATAAACTGATCGACGACCTGATCGATCTGTTCTTCGCTGGTGCCTTCCGGGAAACGCCACGCAACGGAGAAGCCGATTTCCTGAAATTCATCGATGTGCATTTTTTTACGCAAACGACGGCTACGATTCTTTGCCATTTATTTCACCCTCTCGAACATTAAGTCCCATACGCCGTGGCCAAGACGATGACCACGCTGTTCAAATTTGGTTACCGGGCGCGAATCCGGGCGCGGTACGTAATCCTGAGTTTCAGACAGGTTCTGATACCCTTCGATGGAGGACATCACTTCCAGCATGTGTTCCGCATAGGGTTCCCAGTCGGTTGCCATGTGGAAGACGCCGCCCAGCTTGAGCTTGCTTTTCACGAACTGGGCAAACGGCACCTGAACGATACGGCGTTTATTATGACGCGCTTTATGCCACGGGTCAGGGAAAAAGAGCTGCACCATGTTCAGGGAGTTGTCCGGGATCATCTTGTGCAGGACTTCTACCGCGTCGTGACACATCACGCGCAGGTTATCAACACCCTCTTCGTGCGCCGAGGCCAGGCACGCGCCCACGCCCGGTGAATGCACTTCAATACCGAGGAAGTTCTGCTCCGGGCGCGCTTTGGCCATCGCCACCAGCGAAGCCCCCATACCAAAACCAATCTCCAGAGTGACCGGCGCATCGCGGCCAAACAGCGCGACGAAATCGACGGGCTCTTCGCTGAACTCAACGCCCATCACCGGCCAGTAGTTTTCCAGCGCGTGTTCCTGCCCTTTAGTCAGTCGCCCCTGGCGACGAACAAAACTACGAATGCGGCGCAGCGGGCGGCCGTTTTCATCAAAATCCGGTGAAATGACGTCGTTCTTCATAAAAATAAGTCTGCTTGTGAGAGTGTTCGGGAAACGGGCATTATCCAAAGTTAGTTGCCGGATGCAAGCACCGGAAAGTTCCTGTTTACAGCATAGTACCGCTGTGCTGCAATCTGGCCTCTTAATAGTACGACATTGGAAGCACGGCTTTGACTATGCAAGCGTCTCAATTTTCAGCCCAGGTACTGGACTGGTACGACAAATACGGGCGTAAAACCCTGCCCTGGCAAATTGAAAAGACGCCCTACAAAGTATGGCTGTCTGAGGTGATGTTGCAACAGACGCAGGTTGCCACAGTTATCCCTTATTTTGAGCGGTTTATGTCACGCTTTCCCACCGTCACCGACCTCGCTAACGCGCCGCTGGACGACGTCCTGCATCTGTGGACCGGCCTGGGCTACTACGCCCGCGCGCGTAACCTGCACAAGGCCGCTCAGCAGGTCGCCACGCTGCACCATGGTCGTTTCCCGGAAACGTTTGACGAAGTGGCGGCGCTGCCCGGCGTGGGCCGCTCTACCGCCGGGGCGATTTTATCGCTGTCGCTCGGTAAACATTTTCCCATTCTCGACGGTAACGTGAAGCGCGTGCTGGCGCGCTGTTATGCCGTGGACGGCTGGCCGGGGAAAAAAGAGGTCGAGAAACGGCTGTGGGAGATCAGCGGACAGGTCACGCCTGCCGACGGCGTTTCGCGCTTTAACCAGGCGATGATGGACCTGGGCGCGATGGTGTGTACCCGCTCAAAACCCAAGTGCTCGCTCTGCCCGCTGGAAAACGGCTGCATCGCCGCCGCCAACGGCAGTTGGGCGCAGTATCCGGGTAAAAAACCGAAGCAGACCATCCCCGAGCGTACCGGCTATTTTCTGATGATGCAGCACGACCGCGAGGTGTTTTTACAGCAGCGTCCGCCTAGCGGCCTGTGGGGCGGTCTATACTGTTTCCCGCAGTTTGCCGATGAAACGGCGCTGCGCGACTGGCTGGCCGAGCGGCAGATTCCGGCAGAGAAGCTGACCCAGCTTACCGCTTTCCGCCACACTTTCAGCCATTTCCATCTGGACATTGTGCCTATGTGGCTTAGTGTGTCCTCATTCGCCTCATGCATGGATGAAGGCAGCGCTCTCTGGTATAACTTAGCCCAGCCGCCCGTCGTTGGGCTGGCCGCACCGGTTGAGCGCCTGTTGCAGCAGTTACGCGCCGATTCACTCGTTTAACGAGCGGCGAAATAAGAGGATTGATTATGAGCAGAACTATTTTTTGTACTTTCCTGCAGCGCGACGCCGAAGGACAGGATTTCCAGCTCTACCCCGGCGAGCTGGGAAAGCGCATCTATAACGAGATTTCGAAAGAAGCCTGGAAGCAGTGGCAGCACAAGCAGACCATGCTCATCAATGAAAAGAAACTCAATATGATGAATGTGGAGCACCGTAAGCTTCTGGAAGAGGAAATGGTTAACTTCCTGTTTGAAGGCAAAGATGTGCACATTGAAGGCTACACGCCGCCAGAAAAACAGTAAGGGCCCAAAGGCCCTTTAAGACAACAACAACACGCGCTCCCGGAATGATGAAAAAAAGAATATTTGCACTGGCATTGATAGCGCCGTTGCTTGTTTCCTGCTCGGGTTCAAAAAAGGGCGATGCCTACAATGAAGCTTGGGTAAAAGACACCAACGGTTTTGACATTCTGATGGGTCAGTTCGCCCATAATATTGAAAACATCTGGGGGTTTAACGAAGTTCTGATCGCCGGGCCGAAGGACTACGTTAAATACACCGATGGCTACCAGACGCGTAGCCATATCAACTTCGATGACGGTACCATCACCGTCGAAACCATCGCCGGTACCGAACCCGCTGCGCGCCTGCGCCAGGCCATCATCACCACGCTGCTGATGGGTGACGACCCCAGCTCGGTCGACCTTTACTCCGACGCCGACGACATTCAGATTTCCAAAGAACCGTTCCTGTACGGCCAGGTGGTCGATAACACCGGCGAGGCTATTCGCTGGGAGTGGCGTGCCGCGCGCTTCGCCGACTATCTGCTGCAAACGCGGATGAAAAAACGCAGCAACGGCCTGCACATTATTTATAGCGTGACCATTAATCTGGTACCGAACCACCTTGATAAGCGTGCCCACAAATATCTGGGCATGGTGCGGCAGGCTTCACGCAAATACGGCATCGACGAGTCGTTGATTCTGGCGATTATGCAGACTGAATCGTCCTTTAACCCGTATGCGGTCAGCCGTTCCGACGCGATGGGGCTGATGCAGGTGGTGCAGCATACCGCCGGGAAAGACGTCTTCCGCTCGCAGGGGAAATCCGGCACGCCAAGCCGTAGCTTCCTGTTCGATCCGGCCAGCAACATTGATACCGGGACCGCCTATCTGGCGATCCTCAACAATATCTACCTTGGCGGTATCAACAACCCAACGTCGCGCCGCTATGCGGTGATTACCGCCTATAACGGCGGTGCGGGCAGCGTGCTGCGCGTCTTCTCTAACGATAAGGTGCAGGCGGCAAACATCATTAACAGCATGTCGCCAGGCGACGTCTATCAGACGCTGACCACCCGCCATCCGTCGGCGGAATCGCGTCGCTATCTCTATAAGGTGAATACGGCGCAGAAAAGCTATCGCCGTAAGTGACAATTCTCACAAACGCAGCCGCTTCCTCCCGATTTTGCCCAGGGTAAAGCGGCTTCCCCACCTGAACTTCCTACAGAAATGTTAGTTTTGTCACTATTTCGTTGTGCAAAGTAAAAATAATTGCAATTTTTTGCGGCGCTTAACAATGTCTCATCACAGCCATTGATAGAATCAGCACAAATAATGCCTTCGGATGTTATTACGCGAACGCCTATCCGGTCCTATTTGTGAGGAAATTAACATGAATTTAAAGCTGCAGCTTAAGATACTGTCCTTCCTGCAGTTCTGCCTGTGGGGGAGCTGGCTGACCACGCTTGGCTCATACATGTTTGTGACGCTGAAGTTCGATGGTGCCTCTATCGGCGCGGTGTACAGCTCACTGGGTATCGCCGCCGTCTTTATGCCAACGCTGCTGGGCATCGTGGCGGATAAATGGATTAGCGCCAAGTGGGTCTATGCATTTTGTCACCTGGTGGGGGCAGGAACGTTATTTATGGCCGCCGAAGTCACCACGCCGGGGGCGATGTTCTTCGTTATTCTGCTTAACTCGCTGGCCTATATGCCAACGCTGGGCCTGATTAACACCATCTCCTACTACCGCCTGAAATCGGCGGGCATGGACATCGTTACCGACTTCCCGCCAATCCGCATCTGGGGCACCATCGGCTTTATTCTGGCGATGTGGGCGGTGAGCTTCTCCGGCTTCGAGCTGAGCCATATGCAGCTGTACATTGGCGCGGCGCTGTCGGTCGTGCTGGTGCTGTTCACTCTGACACTGCCACACATTCCCGTTTCTAACCAGCAGCAGAAACAAAGCTGGAGCAGCATGCTGGGGCTGGACGCCTTTGCGCTGTTTAAAAACAAACGCATGGCGATCTTCTTTATCTTCTCGATGATGCTGGGCGCGGAACTGCAGATCACCAACATGTTCGGCAACACCTTCCTGCACAGCTTTGATAAAGATCCGCTGTTTGCCACCAGCTTTATCGTGCAGCACGCCTCCGTGATGATGTCGATTTCACAAATCTCCGAGACGCTGTTCATCCTCACCATCCCGTTCTTCTTAAGCCGCTACGGTATCAAAAACGTCATGTTGATCAGTATTTTCGCGTGGATGCTGCGCTTCGGCCTGTTCGCCTACGGCGACCCGACGCCGTTCGGCACCGTGCTGCTGGTACTGTCGATGATTGTTTACGGCTGCGCCTTCGACTTCTTCAACATTTCCGGCTCAGTATTTGTGGAAAAAGAAGTCCGCCCGGAAATCCGCGCCAGCGCGCAGGGCATGTTCCTGATGATGACCAACGGCTTTGGCTGCATCCTTGGCGGCATGGCGAGCGGGAAAGTCGTGGAGATGTACACCGTGGACGGGATTACCGATTGGCAAAGCGTATGGCTGATTTTCGCCGGCTACTCGCTGGTGCTGGCGGTGGCGTTCGTTGGGCTGTTCAAATATAAACATGAGCGTGTTGCGCCGGGAGCACAGCCAGTTGTGCATTAAGGCGTCGTCCCTCTCTTCCAACGAAGGAGAGGGAACCCGGTTCTATTGTTAATCACTGCACCTGACGGCCCCTCTCCCCCATGGGGAGAGGGTTAGGGTGAGGGGTTCCCCACACCTTACTTCAAAACATACCCATACAGCCGGCTAATCCCGTCAGCATCCTTCTCGCTGTACACCCCCTGAAGCTCCGGCGAGAAGCCGGGCAGCAGGTTCACGCCCTCTTCCAACGCCAGAAAATAGCGCTGTACCGCACCGCCCCACACTTCCCCCGGCACCACGCACAGCACGCCCGGCGGGTACGGCAGCGCGCCCTCGGCGGCAATGCGCCCTTCGGCATCACTGATACGGACCAGCTCAACATTACCGCGAATAAACTCGCTGTTAGCGTCCTGCGGGTTCATCACCACATTCGGCAAACTCTCTTTGCGGAACATCGCCTTTTGCAGATCCTTGACGTCAAAGCTGACATAGAGATCGTGCATCTCCTGACACAGCTCGCGTAGCGTATAGTCACGGTAACGTACCGGATACTTGTTGTAGATAGTCGGCAACACGTCGGCCAGCGGCGTATCGTCCTCGATATGCTGTTCAAACTGGCCAAGCATTGCCACCAGCAGCGCCATTTTCTCCGGCGTTTCCGCAGGGGTTAACAGGAACAGAATCGAATTCAGGTCGCACTTCTCCGGCACGATACCGTTCTCACGCAGATAGTGGGCAAGAATCGTCGCCGGAATGCCAAACTCGGTATATTGCCCGGTTTCTGCGTCGATCCCCGGGGTGGTCAGCAGCAGCTTGCACGGGTCAACGAAGTACTGTTCCTGCGCATAACCCTCAAAACCGTGCCAGCGCGCGCCCGGCGTGAAGCTAAAGAAGCGACGCTCGCTGGCAATCGTTTTGGTCGGGTGATCCTGCCACGGGCGGCCATCCACCATCGGCGGAATAAACGGCTGGATCATCTTGCAGTTCGCCACAATCGCCTTACGCGCTTCAATACCCAGCTCAACGCATTCTGCCCACAGACGGCGACCACTCTCCCCTTCGTGGATTTTGGCGTTGATATCCAACGCCGCAAACAGCGGGTAAAACGGGCTGGTTGAGGCGTGCAGCATAAAGGCGTTGTTCAGCCGTTTGTGCGGGCAAAAGCGTGCCTGGCCGCGAATATGGTTATCTTTTTTATGGATCTGCGAGGTCTGCGAGAATCCCGCCTGCTGTTTGTGCACCGATTGGGTAACGAAAATGCCCGGATCGTTTTCGTTGAGATCCAGCAGCAGCGGCGAGGTGTCGGACATCATATCGATAAACTGCTCGTAGCCTACCCACGCGGAGTCAAACAGAATGTAGTCGCAAAGGTGGCCGATTTTATCCACCACCTGACGCGCATTGTAGATAGTGCCGTCATAGGTGCCCAGCTGAATGATCGCCAGGCGGAACGGACGCGCATCATCGGCTTTCTCCGGCGCGGCTTCACAAATCTGCTCGCGCAGGTAGCGTTCGTCAAAGCAGTGCTCATCAATGCCACCGATGAAACCGAACGGGTTACGCGCCGCTTCCAGATAGACCGGCGTCGCGCCAGCCTGAATCAGCGCACCGTGGTGGTTCGATTTGTGGTTGTTGCGGTCGAACAGCACCAGATCGCCGCGGGTCAGCAGCGCATTGGTCACCACCTTATTGGCGGCGGAAGTGCCGTTCAGCACAAAGTAGGTTTTATCGGCGTGGAACACCTTCGCGGCAAACTTCTGCGCGTGCTTGGCTGAACCTTCGTGAATCAGCAGGTCGCCGAGCTTCACGTCGGCATTGCACATGTCGGCACGAAACACGTTCTCGCCGAAGAAGTCATAAAACTGACGGCCCGCCGGATGCTTTTTAAAGAACGCGCCGTGCTGATGGCCCGGGCAGGCAAAGGTGCTGTTACCCATTTCAACGTACTGAGTCAGGGTATTAAAAAACGGCGGCAGCAGCTCTTCTTCATAGCGACAGGCGGCGGTCTCCAGCTCCAGCCACTCCTGGTCTTTACCGCTGATGACCGCATCTACGCCGTTTGGGGCGCTGATATCATCGCTCGTCAGCATGAATACCGGCAGCTTAAATCCGCTGCGTTTGAGTAACGCAAGAATGCCGCTGTGGCTATCGGCCACGGTAATGACGACTGCTGCCACATCGGTAAAGTCGGTACTATCCAGCGCCACCACGACACGATGGGTGGAAAGGCGTGAGACCAGTTCACGACTGGCAGCAATGTTCATTGATTTCATAAGCGCAACGACCCACTCAGGGAGAGTAAAAGTCCTGGGCAGAGCATCTGGCTCTGCCCCACGAAGCGTCTGGGTGCAACTGGGTTACAGCTCCGACCGCCAGACATCAGTAAAAGCAGACATGGTCTAATCTTACTGTTGTCCTGCAGTGAGCGTGCGTTGGCGTCACCGCATGGTGAACAAGGAAAAACGGGCAGACCTTCGCGAGCAGGCGAAGCGGCATTGGCAATGTAATGGCAAAGATGTCATTGCAGGCGGCCCCGATTCAGGAAAGGAGAAATTTCGCGCAATCATGGCACCATTCACCAGAGGGTGCAAGACGAAATTTTTATGCACCAATACCACGGAGAAACAAGCACTGAACCGATTAATCAGTCCATAATAATGCAGAGCTTATATATAAGTAACAGGAGTTAACGTGGTAATTGGCCCATTTATTAATGCCGGGGCGGTGCTCGTCGGTGGTTTGATCGGCGCGTTGTTAAGCCAGCGTCTTCCGGAGCGTATTCGCGTCTCCATGACCTCGATCTTCGGCCTCGCCTCGTTGGGTATTGGCCTGCTGCTGGTGATCAAGTGCGCCAACATGCCGGTGATGGTGCTGGCCACACTGGTGGGAGCGCTGATCGGTGAGTTTTGCCATCTGGAAAAAGGGATCAACAACGGCGTCTCCCGACTGCAAAAACGGCTGATTAAGCCCGGCAAAAGCCGGGAACATGAGACATTTATTCAAAGCTACGTGGCGATCATCGTGCTATTTTGCGCGAGCGGAACCGGGATTTTTGGTTCAATGCACGAAGGAATGACCGGCGATCCGACCATACTCATCGCCAAGTCGTTTCTCGATTTCTTTACCGCCATGATTTTCGCCTGCTCGCTCGGCTTTGCCGTCTGCGCCATCAGCGTGCCGATGCTGGTCATCCAGCTAACGCTGGCCTTCTGCGCCTTTATGATCCTGCCGCTGACCACCCCCGCAATGATGGCCGATTTCACCGCCGTCGGCGGCCTGTTACTGTTGGCAACCGGCCTGCGTATCTGCGGAATCAAGATGTTCGCCGTGGTGAATATGCTGCCCGCGCTGCTGCTGGCGATGCCTATTTCCGCTGCCTGGACCGCCTTTTTTGCCTGACGTCGCGTGCAAAATACGCAAGGTGATGATAGATTGTGCAACTCGCCGCAAAATTTATAATTTTCGTTGACGAGGCGAGGCGATTACGGTTTAATGCGCCCCGTTGCCCGGATAGCTCAGTCGGTAGAGCAGGGGATTGAAAATCCCCGTGTCCTTGGTTCGATTCCGAGTCCGGGCACCAATATTCATAAGGCCTCGCTGCAAAGCGGGGCTTTTTCCTTTCTTAGCTACGGTAGATTTCTGGTCGTTGCAACACGTTATTTGTTTGCTGGATTTCTCGCCATTTTCGCAGATGTTCGTTACTTTTAGACACCTCAACACCCTCTGATGTGCCTCTTCCTTACCTCACTGCTACGGTCTTTCTACGGTCCTCTACGGTTCCTTTCTCTAAGATTAATCATAATGAAGCAGAGAATACGGGGGAAATGGGGGATTTCATAATTTACTTTATTTAACAACAAATTACCTGTCCCTCCCCCCGGGGGAAGACCGGGGAGACTCCTCTTCAGGTAAGGGGGAAAAACTCAGCGTCATCAACTCCCCTTGTCAGTCGGGTGTTTCCACGATCTACTCCACCTGTAATATTCCTGTTTTTCACCTTATGATTCTTCGCATCAGCACAATCCCCCGCTTTCCACGTCATAAAAAAATGACTCAGCCCCATCGGAATTGCTTACCTGAACATAAACTTTGAACTGTAATAATTACATTAAACAATGTGTGTTACCGATTTAAAATAGCTGTAATCTAGCTCCTTTGTAAGGAGCTATATTTTGTCAGAAAATAATATTGCTTATATCAGAAATAGCATTTAAAGACCCTCTATAATCGCTCCCTGTTTTAGGAAGAATGTAAGAGTACCTGGAATCACCATTATATATTATTTTCCAATGCTTACCCTCCTCAGACAACTCAAACCCAAGCTCCTTAAGCTGCCTTGAAGTTGCCTTATCCATACTCCTGTAGCCATTAAGTGCTTTTTTCAATTGAGTTTGACGCGCATTTGCTTCCATAGCTTGAGGATTATTGGAAATTAAAGAAGATAATATATGATAACTTCGACTACCTTCTTTCGTATTCACAATAGCAACCTTCAGTGCTTCTATTATTACATCTTTGATCTCACCATTGAAAAAATCTGTCTCTTCCCCTGCATTCATTACTATGCTTCCTTGAGCTGAAGCTTGTGATTGGAGCATTCGAACACGATTTTCTAAAGATAATATATTACTTTTAAGTTCTTCTATTGTTTCATCTTTTGCAACATTATCAGCCTCATACAAGACCATCAACTCACTAGTGTATTCACCTCTAACTTTAAGCGCATTAATAGAATCCTTAGTTCTTCTTTTTTGTATTTCACCCCACCCACCATCTGAAACAGGTGCCATTGTTGATGTGGCTTTTACGACATTATCAAATAATTCATCTTCAAACCCCTTCGCAGTTTTATCCCCCCTACGATAAAAAGAGATATTTTGTCCTCGTGGCCAGTAAATTCCGACTGCACCTGCGTAAGCATTTTTAGAATTTGTCTCATTTTTTAGTTTTATTGAAAACATTTTCTCACGAGGTTCAATTAGAACATGAGCTATGCCACAAACCTTTCTTGCCAATCGCTCAGGAATAATGTTATGAGGATGTTCATTGTAAAAATATTTCGAACTAACATAGATTATTGGCAATCTGTTTTCAGTTTCTCCATTGATAACTTTCGCAGCCAACTTTAAATGTTCTTCAGAATTCGACAGGTAATCAGGTTCTATTGATGTTTTGAATGCATCATCCAAACCACCAGAAAATTTATCTATCAACCTGATTACTATCAAAGGTTTTTTAGGTTGAGGTGCTAAATATGCAGCCTCCTGGCTAACCACACTTGATTCAACTTGGATCCATACCGTATTATTTATTAAGTTCTTATTTATAGATATATCGGTTACCCATTTGTGTGGTTCGGATATTTTGGAATATCTGAAGCAACCTAACTGAACATCTTGGGTGCCATGAGTAATTATATCGATCCTTTCATTACTTGACTCTACATAAAAATCTTCATTAAGATAGTCACATGCCAATTGTGCAGGTATAAAGTTTGTGTGTGGTGATTCATGAATCCAAGAAAAACACTCACTGAATACATCGTCAAATGAGACATCATTTGAAACATAGAAACCAGTAGAGAAAAACTTCATTGACATCGTCCTTTGTAAGTAAGTTGACTCTAAAAAGATAATGAAAATTAACTTCAAAATCAACCCACAAACCATCGTGTTCTACAAAATGAACTTTGCTCTCCGAGATAAGGATTAGAACAATCCAATGTATTCTACATTTTCATAAAATGAAATCTACATGCCAAAGCAACAAATTTAGATCTATAAAAAACATCACAGCCCGGTCTATATTACTGCTTAATATAGAGAGTCTCTAAAGTTAATTACATACCAACTCAAAGAGATTATTTAAACAATGCCATCCATAATGTAATTAAAACTAACTAGGACACATATTATTTCTGTGAACTCTCCCCCAACGGCAATCTTTCTCCTTAAGACCAGAATCGGACCGTAAAGCCTGCTCTTTCTGCATTTCCCGCCTTAATTTATACCATGTGGCACCTTTATTCCCTTCGCCACGCCAGAAAATCAACTCAGCCATTAGCAACGCCGTGCCGGGGATGGGTCAACCCTGACGTTCTTTACACCAGTCACAGGAGGTAATATGTCCACTCCCAAACGCTTCCGTTTTACTAATCAGCTCATTAAATCACTGCCCCCTAACACATCAGATGCACGCAGCACCGATGCCGAATACAGCGACACCGAGATTTCAGGTCTGAAGTGTCTGGTCAGCAGAAGAGAAGGCCGTAAAAAGTTTTTGCTCCGCTACCTCTATCATGGACGAAAACGCGCCATCGCCATTGGTCACTGGCCTGAAGTGGACGTCAATCTTGCCCGTCAGATTGCCATAGAGCATAAACGTTCCCTTGCCACCGGCACTGACCCTAAGCAGGAGCGTGAAAACAAGAGAAAGGAGCTGACGTTCGATGAACTCTTTAATCAGCATTATCTGCCATGGGCTAAATCTGCTAAACGCAGCTGGGGGAAGGATGTACAGCGCTACCGGGATCATATCCGTCCCGCCATTGGTCAGAGGCTGCTGAGCGATATCACACCAGCCAGCATTCTCCGCCTCCAGCAGACGTTAAGTACTTCTCTGTCAGCGGCTACCTGTAATCGTGTCATCGTACTGATTAAAGCGGTGTTTACATGGGCCGGAAGGCAAAGCATGACCGCTGTTCATCCTGCCAGGGTGGTACAACTTCTCAGGGAAAACAACGCCCGACAACGCTATTTCACCGAGGACGAAATTCGTCGTATTTTTCTCTCTGCCGATAGCGATACAAGCTCCGTCGCGGCCCGCTATGTCAAACTGCTGTTACTGACCGGCCTTCGTCGTGATGAGCTGCGTCTTGCAAGGTGGGAGCATGTTGACCCGGTTAAACGCACCCTGTGGCTCCCGGAAACCAAGAATGGCTATGGACGGATTGTGCATCTTAACTCACTGGCGATGGACGTAATCAGAACGCTGCCAACACAGCGTGGAAATCCGTGGTTGTTTATCGGTAAAAAACAAGGCATGCCGCTGAATAACCCGGTGAAAGCCTTTCAGCGTATCGTGCGTCGGGCGGGAATTTTCGACCAGGAAGTGTGTATTCATACCTGCCGCCATTCGGTTGCCGCCCTCATCGTGTCCTACGGCGGTACGCTGTATGACGTTCAGGCTCAACTGGGGCACCGCAGCAGTCAGTCTTCACAAAGGTATGCGCATCTTCATCCTCAGCGCTTACAGAACACCAGTCAGTTACTGGCGGAAAGGATAACGGCTCAGCTACCGTCCTTGTGATAACAAAAAAAGCAGAGGCAAATGCCCCTGCTTTTTTTTACTGTTCAGCCATCAGTCAGAACGGGATATGCTCATAATCTTCATCCGGCACCCGGTTATCATCAAATGCGTTATAGAGTTCACGGGCACGATCGCGGGCGACGTTAACGGACATACGTGGAAACGTGCCGAGGGGTTCATAATGGCAGGCCCCTTCAAGCGTATAACGAGCCAGGAATTTAATCTCACCGTTGGCAATGACGGCCCGGAGCGCGGGCTCGCTGCCATCGAAGATTTCACGAGAAATACCGTGATACAGGCACTCCGCCAGTGTGTAAAACAGAGTGTAATCAGTTAATGACGTTTTTTCTTCATTTTCGCTGCTGATAGCGTGAGGAAAACCCTCATAGTACTCGTCTGATTCAGGAATCATACATCACCTTTTATTCGTTGTGGTTCAGTCAAAATGGTTATATTCAGAGTTAAAATTCGGTCATCACATTGCATTTCAGAAACGCTTTTTTGACCAGGTAGTAAGACTGCGCCATCGTCTTCAGCGCTCTTTTTTTATAGTGCCCCGCACTTTCGCCAGACAGATAACCGGTACGCTCTAACGGTCTGGCCACATCAACGGTCTTAAGTCCCTTTTCAGAACAGAGCTTTTCAAAAACCGATTCATAAATCAGGAAGTCGCCGGTTTTATGATGAACAAATCCCCACATATCCCCCGGGCATCGTGCATGTCCGTCACGCAGGGTGATAAAGTGCCTGCTGCTTTTTGTCACCAGCGTCAGCTGAAGCTCCTCCAGCATGTTACGTACCGGGTTATACTGATTCTGGTTATCATCCAGCCAGCGTCGTGCAGCGGACATAACGGATTCAGCCACCGCATCGCTTTTGAAAGGTAAAAGGCCGTATTTCAGCGCCTTTTCTCCTGCCAGCCATACCAGCGCAAATCTTTTCAGTCCGCGCCGCTGAACGCGGGTAATATCACGCCCTTCATCCCTCAGGGCCTCTTCCAGTGCGTTACAGCAGGCATCTGTCTGTTCCTGGAGCCAGGATGAAAACTCTGCGTAGGTGCAAAGACTGCCAGCCGCATTTTTTTCGGATAACAGTTTGCCGATAAATGCAGGTCCGGCATGACCATAAGCCTCTGCCAGCCCCGTCTTCAGTGCATCTGCACGGGCACGTGTTTCTGATACCGGTTCATCCGGTTTTTGAGCATCCTCAGGCAGCAGTTCCATACTGATGGCCCTGTGCTCCTGCCCCCCCTGTAGCACGGCTTTCTGTTCAGCCAGCTTTTCGGAGATTGACATCTCCCCGGTGGAGAGAATAAACATGCGCCATTTAAACGGCTCATCTGCCGTCAGGCCACGGTTCAGGCGCTCTTTTGCCGTACCTGACGTAATGTTGTAAAGCAGTGAGGAAAGTTGCTTATGATTACTCGCGCCCAGTTCATCGACGCAGGCGACCAGACCAGAATAGTCAGCGAGAAGGCGCTCCATCGCGTTCGGCGTGGTATTCCAGCGAATAATATTCACTTGTCCCCCACTGCCCGGCTCGCTGCCATCACCATGAACCGATGCGCCCAGCATCAGAAGAAGCGTTTTACCCGTCGTGGATACGCCGTGGAAATGAAACATGCCCACATCCATACCGGCAGGAACCAGAAGCATCGAAGCAAAGGACGCACCCAGCGCAAAGGTCTGCGCCCAGCCATGGACATTTTCCCGAATGAGGTTAATCCACTCCTCCAGAGCCCCGCCTTTGTGCAGTCCGGGACGCACGCGGAATCCCGGCAGCAGATAATCAAACCCGGTCAGAGAGGTCACAACAGGCTCATGACCATGTAAAAAGGCCATATCCTCCGAAACGAATCCCATTGCATCTGCCATCAGATAGACAGGCAGCGGTAAACTCCGGCAGCACTGAATAAAACGGTCAAAAAGAGCAAGCTGCTGTGGAGAGGGGCCAACACAAAATCCACGACCTGCCAGTCTGCCCATAACCTGAGCACCACTCTGAACAATATCCTCAAAGCTCACCTGGGCCTTAACATACTTACCCAGCCCGTTACCGGTCATCAGGCTGATCCCAAGACTGGACGCCTTATCTTTCCCACAAAACAGGGCGACAGGCACAACTGGCGTACCGCAAACCAGCACTGGTTTCTGTCCACCGATGTAGAAAAGGCCATCCGCTGTATTCACATAATGCCGTGGCAGCCCATCACTAATACCGAGTGAAGCGATATCATCTTCACCGACTTCAGTGTTTTCAGCACGCCTGATAATTGCCTCCGACATTTTGGTGAAATTGTTGTCGCGGTCAGCAAAAGCGCGAATACGCTTAATCCCGGAAACCTTAGGAACATTGGTTGTCACTTTTTTATTCATGTGTATTACCATCAAATTACGCCACCGTCAGAAAACGGGTGGCATCAGGACCATAGTTAAAAACCATACCGTTGAGTGAAGGTTGTTACCCCATCGCCCGGTTAACGACTTCGTGGTAACGCGCGGGCGAACTGTGCACATATATTTCGGTTACTTTGATAGTGCTGTGACCGAGTAAGTCTTTGACGGTATGAATGTCAGCCCCGCTCTCAATGAGCTTTGTCGCAAAGGTATGACGCATCTCATGGATGGTGAACGGTGGAATACCCGCAGCCTCACAAAGTCGTTTTTGCAGGCGACGTGGCTCAGAAACCGGATTGTCGGTCCCCTTGCCCGGAAATACCCAGCCTTCATCACCCAGATGCTGACGCTGTTCTGTCAGAAGAACGAAAGCCTTATCACATACCGGTACACGGCGGAGCTTGCCATTTTTGGTATGGCGCAGGGTGATAACCTTCCGGCTCCAGTCCACATCTTCAAGGCGAAGATGACGGGTTTCCCCCAGACGCAGCCCCGTCAGGGCAAGGAACATGAGCAGAGCAAGGGCTTCATGATCGGGTTTACCATTACGCCAGCGCTCACAGACGTCCATCCAGCGCTGAAGCTGGGAGTCATCCATGGCACGGCGATCTGACGTCACTTCAGGCAGCGCTTTGATATAAAGCGCCGGAGAGCGGCTGATGTATCCCATGCGTATAGCCCAGGTAAACACCGCTTTAATGAGCGCCAGATGGCGGTTGCGGGTGGCAGGCTTGAGATCGAGATTATGCAGATAGCTCAGAACATCTGCCTCCGTCATACCTGCCAGCTTTTTGTCACCGAGAAGAGGGCGCAGATATTTACGGATCTTAGAAAGGTCGGTGTTAGCTGAACGCTTAACGCCCGTGCTGAGTACGCATTTCACATACTGTTCCACAAGTTCATTAAACGTTATTTTGCTGTGCGTAAGAAAACGCTCACCATAAGTCTCAACGGAAGCCTTAAGCTCCTGAATTATTTTAAAGGCATGCTCCCTTGCGTTATTAATGGAAAATGCAGGGTAACTTCCTACGGCAACGTAAACATTCTTTCCGCGAATACTTTTGCGGACAATAAACTTAATGCGTCCGGACGAATGGAATATAGCCTTAAGCCCGGTACATTTTGTATCGCTGGCTTCGATAGTCCGGCCAGTTTGTATTGCACGGGCTTTACACTCATCAAAATAAGCTTTAGTGAATGCCTCTCTTTGATTCTTTGGGCTGCGATGTCGAACCATTACTTCAATACAGTAATCTTCAACGTCAACGCTGGTTTTCATGTTTTGCGATGACTCACAAAAGCGACCATCCACAGAATCAAAATCATTCCGTTTCATTGCCTGCGTTATTTGGTTTAAAGAACTATCGGGTTTCATAATGCATACATCTCGCTCAATTAATACAGATTAAGGGTATTGAGTTAGATGCTGGCCAGCACATGGAGCGAATAGTATTGGCAGAAATACTGAAGTGCAAATCACCGGCTCTGACATTTTCGTGAGAAAAACACGCGTTAAAGAGGCCTGTTTGCCCCCTTAATCTCCTGAAAGTGCCACTCCCCCACTTTCAGGCTTAAACGTCGTTTCTCCCCATAAATAATATCGATTATGGGGTGCTGATTATTTTTTAAACTATTTAAGGCGTTTTGTGATTGAGAAAATAAGTAAGAAAATCAATAGCAATTGTGCACAAGCCTTCTCTCATTTTCAGTTAAAACAGCACATACTAGTTTTTTTATGAAATGCTGATAATCAAACAAAATCAGGATTTAGTGCCAGACAATCACTAAATTTAAACCCATAAACACCAGAAAAATTATAACACACGCAAAAATGTAACTGAGACTCATTCAAAAATATATTATCAATATGAATCAATAATTTATGGAGATAATCATGTTTAAACTTACTACTCCCACCAGTCTTCCTCTCCTCAACCTGCCCGCCTCCGCGCTGGAAGCCCTCAGCAATGAAATCCTTGGACCTGTCGAGGATATCGACCTGTTTACCGCCTTCTGGAACGAAACGGGAACCCTGCTCTGGCATCTCAACCACGATGACACGCTCCCCGAAGACCCGCTGCTGGCAGTCGCACTGGCTAACCCGGAATACGTCACCGCGCTTGATGATGGCTGGTATCTCCTGCTCGGTATCGTCTGCGATAACGGACAGGGTATCTATCTGGTGTTCCCGGACACGACCGTTATCACTGAGCTACAGAATCTGATTGAGGCGCTGAACCATGAGTAAGAAAAAAATCGCTACCGAAGCCGCTGTCACCGAAAGCTATACCGTGTTCTACAGCGGGGAAGCAGAGAAAATCAGTCCCCACAGTAAGGGGCTGCTGACGTATGAGCTGGGTCAGGAGGATGAAACCGGAAGCCTTGCCCTGCGCCTGACCGCCAATGGTGAAGGGGGCCTGTTCTCCCGCGAGTGGATAAGGCTTGATGCGATTCACGCCATTCTTGAACAGCAGCAGGACAGCTTTCCGTCCCGGGTGTTCCGCCCGTTGTTTGGTCAGGGCAGCACCAACAACGCCGGGTTTCTTGCCGCTGTACTGAGAAGCCCGGATATCTGTCTTATCGAAGCGGACAGCAGCAGGCTCTTTATGCACCGCTGTTATGCCGACTGGCCGCATCGTATGACGCAGCTTGCTACGCTCAGCCAGGACTAACCCCCCGCTTTTTCTGTGTTCCATACCCCTTAAAAAGGAAATTCACTATGTCATCACCCGCTATATTGCAGGGCGGCTATGTGCTGCCGCTCTCCCGGTCGTTCACCCAAATGCTTCTGGATATCGTCGCGCAAAAACCGCCTCATCGTCACCCCATCACCGGATTAACCATTAATTTTCGTGACCCTGAATACTCACCGGAAACGGGTGGCTGGCATCCGGTCGAAATACGCCTCATCCCTGCCGGAGAAGACTGGCATCTCGATTACGTTACCGATTTTCACTATGCAGGGCATCCGTGGCCTGAGCTTGAAAAAGATGTCGATGTGAGCTGGACGCATCGGTACACGTGGCTTTCCCGCTGCGGCGAAATCTCTCATGCCGACGCCCGTGAGTGCTGGTCGCTGTGGGAGCATAACTTTATGGCTTACCACGATATGGGGGTTTTCACGGTCCGTACGTTGTGGGAAAGCTGAGTATTCACCCGGTTTCCCACGCATCCCCCCTCTCCCCCGTAGTAAGGAACTGAATGTTATGTACCGGCTTCTGCTGCTGAACTTCGTGGATTCATTTATCGATAACTGCATTCTCACCTGCGTCGATGAACCGGCTTACGGCGGTATCGTGCAGTGCGAACTGCTTTTTGGCCTTGCCGCACACAGCGGTATCTATGTGGGTAATGGCGATATTGTTCATCTTGATGGAGATGGAACCGTTATCAAAAGTAAGGCCAAAGGGTTTCTTGACCGGCTCGATGGCTGGAACTCCGCTATCTCGGTGTATACCGACTGTATGGATTTAACGCCACAGGGTTGTACGCAGGCCGCTGAACGGGCACAGGCGGCAGTGGGTCAGCGCTATCCCTACAGCCTGCTCGACTTTAACTGCCACCGGTTTACTGCACGCTGCGTTACCGGCGATTCGTGCCCTGATATCTGGCTTGCCAGACATCTCGATTCTTTTCAGAAAGGGGACCGATGGCGCGTATGGCAACGATGAACGTTAATCGTCGCAGGCAACACGCTACCGGACAGGGAGAACGGCTTATCCGCCTGACCATGGTGCTGTTTTACGGTCAGACAATATCTGTTCGCTATATCACCCGACGATTTGACGTCTCTCCCCGTACGGCAAGACGGGACCTCACCCATCTGGCCTTTGTGCTTGAATCCGCTGGCCCTCACCGCTGGCGACTGGCTCCCTCGCTGAAACCCTGACTTTTTTCTCTGCCGGACATCTCCTGACCACTCCGTGTGGCAGGCTGTCTCCGCTTTTTAATCCATAAGGGAAAATGATGAAAATTCTTAAACTGTTAACCGCCACCATTCTGCTTTCCGCCTTCAGCCACAGTGCATTTGCCGATGAGCAGGCTGACGCTCAGATGATTACCAACTCGACCTTCTGCGCGATGTACTCCACCCGCCTGACCCAGACCAGTGACAGTGGCCTTCAGGTAAAAGGCGTTAATCTCAATGCCCGCTTTAACGGACCGGTATTCAACCGGGTACTTCAGGTGATGAACAAAACCTATGGCAGAACCTGGCTCGAATCAAATGCGCGTAGTGGCAGCATGACCGCCATGCAGCTTTCGCAGTCGGAGCTGCTCTATAACCCGGAATATGCGCGTCAGTGCGATGCCTTCGCGAATAAAGTGGAAAAGGAATGGCGCAAAAAGTAACCACAACAAAATAACCGGTGAACAAAAACCTGCTTTGGTGAACTGCACCCAAAAAGTTGGACATCCAACGAAGTAAGGTGCAGTTTTTATGAGCAAGTATTCTCTCAGCTTTAAGCTTGAGGTTGTACATCACTATCTTTCCGGGCCGGAAGGGCAGAGAGCGACTGCAAAGCGTTTTGGTATCGACCAAAGTGCCGTCCGTAAGTGGACTGCTGCCTGGAAGCTTCATGGCGAAGCCGGACTGACAACCCGGCATTTCACCTATTCTCCCGCCTTTAAAGAGTCCGTGATCCTTCATATGCGTGAACACCGACTCTCTGTTCGCGAAATCTGTGCAAAATTCACTATCCCTGCCTTTTCCACTGTCCGTCAGTGGGAACGGCTGTATGATGAAGGCGGATTAGAAGCCCTTACTGACTGCCGACGCAGGAAAAAAACGATGCCAGAACGTCCTGAGAATCACCCTGTCCCTTCTTTGCAGGCCCCTCTTTCCCCGGATGAGCGAGAGGAGCTTGAACAACTGCGTGCTGAAGTGGCCTATCTAAAAAAGCTGCAGGCCTTACTCAGGGAAAGAGACACGTCAAAACGCGGGATAAAGCGCAGGTCGTGAATGAGCTAAGGCCGGAGTTCCCTCTTGCGCGCTTGTTAAAAGCGGCAGGGCTGGCAAAAAGCACGTTCTACTGGCAACTGGCCAGCGGTAAAAAACCAGACAAATATGCCGGTGATAAGCAGCGTATTTTAACGCTGTTTCATAAACATAAAGGACGGTACGGATACCGGCGGATCACGCTGGCGAGCCGTCGGGAAGGTAGCTTACTGAACCATAAAACGGTTCAGAGGCTAATGAAGGAGTTAGATTTAACCAGCTGTATCAGAAGGAAGAAATACAACTCTTACAAAGGCCGGTACGGGAAAGTTGCGGGTAATGTGCTGAACCGGCAGTTCAGTGCGGATAAGCCCAATCAGAAGTGGGTAACAGATGTGACAGAATTTAAAATCAATGGAGAAAAGCTGTATCTGTCTCCGGTTCTGGATCTGTATAACGGAGAAATAGTTGCGTATGAGATGGCATCCCGGCCTCTGCTGCCGATGGTGGATGAGATGCTGTCGAAAGCGATGTCGATACTGGGAAAAGACGAATATCCACTACTGCACTCAGATCAGGGCTGGCAGTACCAGATGGCGCATTATCAGAAGCGACTTGAGGAAGGTGGTCTGAAACAAAGCATGTCAAGAAAGGGAAACTGTCACGACAATGCCGTAATGGAAAGCTTTTTCGGTACGCTGAAATCTGAATGTTTTTACCTGTCGAACCATAGAAATATCAGCGAGTTGCGCATGGTTATCGATGAGTATATCCACTATTACAATCATGAAAGAATCAAACAGAAACTAAAAGGCCTGAGTCCGGTAGAGTACCGAACCCAGGCCCTGATAACCGCTTAATATAAACTGTCCAACATTATGGGGTCAGTTCATTGGGGCAGGTTTTTTTTTACTTTTTCTTTTTCAGCCGGACACGCCCTGTCCGGGGGCATCCTTAAACTGTCAGGTCCAATATCTGCTATGAGGTGAAATATGGCGACCTACCGACACGACCCTGACCTTGAGTTTCTGCGCCACTGCCATCGTGACGATCTGGATTTACTGGTTTCTGTGCTGATTTGCGATCCAAAAGACGGACTGGCACGTATTACGGAAACGCTGACTTACGATCCTCAGTATAAAAAACACAAGCCCAACCATCCGCGCTACTGGGATGCCATTGCCGCCGAGGTTCAGACATTTGGGGCGAACAGCTTCGCCACGCTGCTCCGCTGGGGTAAAGGGGTGCTGTACCGGGAAATACTCACCGATGCCTGCGATAAAATGAAGGTGAACTACAACAGCAAGTCCAGCGTCGAGACGATTGAAATGAATCTGCTCATGAAGATCCTGGAGAAAAGCCTTGAGAAGATGACGCCCGACCAGTTAAAGACCGTAGCGGAAGAGTTGCAGACGGGCTACAGCAATCCCACGCCGGAGCTGCTGACCATGGCAATCCAGGCGGGGATAAAAACATCCGGGTTTGCGGCCTATCAGATGGCGCTTGTGGTGACGAATGGCGTGGCGAAAGCCCTGTTAGGCAGAGGACTTACCGTTGCAGGAAATGCCATGCTGACACGTACCATGGGCGCTTTTGCCGGTCCCGTGGGCTGGGTGCTCAGTTCTCTCTGGCTGCTGATAGATTTAGCCGGTCCGGCATACAGGGTGACGTTACCATCCTGTATTTTTATTGCCTACATGCGCCAGAAGCATCTTTATTCACCTGAGAGTACT
The DNA here is from genome assembly GCF_001654985.1 of Kluyvera georgiana ATCC 51603. Lineage (GTDB taxonomy): Bacteria > Pseudomonadota > Gammaproteobacteria > Enterobacterales > Enterobacteriaceae > Kluyvera > Kluyvera georgiana. The sequence continues at coordinate 7,966 of NZ_LXEU01000016.1, read as the reverse complement.
GACGTTTAACACTTAGCATTTAAGGTTTTCAGGCTTTAAAAAACATCAGAGGGCGGACAAATCCTGTCCGCTACTGCTGGCATCATTTCCGGGCAAAATTCGGGAACGATGTATGACGCTGATAACACAAGAAAACGAACATGACAGACTGGCAACCCGCCTTTCCATCATCCTGAGCCGTTTGTTTCAGGGTGAAAAGCTACATATTGGAACACTGGCAGAAGAATTCGGGGTGACGACGCGAACGCTGCGACGGGATTTCAACGTCCGTCTGACGTACCTTGATATTGAACAGAGCAACGGCGTGTATCAGCTTGCCTCCCATTACTTTCGTCGCCGCACGGAACGGGATATGAAGATACTGGCGAGACTGCTGCATCTTGACCGTCTGTTACCCGCGATGGATGCCAAACTGCTGAGCCTGCTGCTTGACGGGGAGCACCCTTCACCCTACAGGATTATGCTACCGGAGCCGCACCAGAAACCCACGCTCTTTGGTGATTTCAGCAGACTGACGCTCGCCATACTCAACCAGACCCAGGTGCGTATCAGAACCGACGAAAACGTCAGCCATACCGTTCATCCCTATCGTCTGCTTTGCAGCCATGCGGAGTGGTTTCTTGCCGGGTGTACGTCACCGGGCGTGTTCGTTATCTCCCTGTCCCGAATCAGGCTGGTTGAGGTATTACCGGATACAACGTTTGAAATCGATGACGCGCTCATTTCGCTGATTGAACAGTCTGACTTTATGGAAGCGTTACCCCACATGAACATTATTCATCAGATAATGCATTACGGGAGCAAACAGACGAATAATCGTAATTAAAATCACAACATATTATTAGTGATGATTAAATCACATTAACATGATAAGTGAGAAAGTTATGATTATCGATAAAGAATACGCACTTGTAGATGCAACAGCAAGACTTAACACTGACCTGAGAGATTATGAAATTGAAATAAATAAGGCTGCAAGCGTAACGTTTGGCAATGACCTGGCAGACATAAAGGTATACCAGTCCAGTTTTATCATCAGTATCAGGGCAGACGGTGAAAAAATAAAGCACGGTCTTCTTGTTAACTTTGGTAAAAATATAGCAAGACAGGTTTCATCACTTTGTGCATCCGCAATGCGCGTCTATCCGAATGAAAAACACAAACCGAGCCGTCAGCTTTTTAGATGCGTAACAGCAGTATAACTGCCGCAAAATAATCATATTTAAATTTAACTATCAAAAATAGAACTAACACATTGATTGAATATTCAGGTTCTTCAGTCAGAACAGAACCTGAATATGTGCTTATTCTTATCCAACTAAACTTTGTTTTTCATAATAAACTTACAAATATCAGCACCCGCTGCTGTGAGCTCTCTAAAATCATCGGTCAATAGTGATTTATAGCTTGATACAAAATAGGTTTCAGGCAGGTCCGTGATTTTCTCTATGATACCTTCCAGCTCTCTAAAAAGATAACTCTGGGCTTCCAGTTCATGCGCATACAAATCAGCCACCCTCCAGCGCAAAATCAACATCACTTCATCAGCCTTACATTTTGGATAACAAACCACAAGCAACTGAAATTTAGTCCTGTTATCCACACAACTTCCAATTATAAAATCCAATAGCTGTTTCATTTAACTAACCTTAAAAATATAAAACTCACGCATTGATTATAAAAATACAAAACCACCTGTAAAAACACTGTATATATCATCAAAGTGTGCATCAGACATGTTCACTTGACAATAATATCACCCAAGCCTGCTTGAATAAATAATATTCATTCGGAGACAGTAAGAATTGTACATTTCAAGACCACCGATGTCGGTCACGCTAACCAGAAGTGATTTAGCATAGATAATTACACCATTTTGGCGTCACCGGATTCAACATTGTAGCTCACCCGTTGACGCAATAAGTCAGGCTCTTCACTATTTAATGAATGACACATTTGTTGCACTCCGGTCAGATGATGGCTATGAACGTTTATTTCATCACGGCATATCCATACAAGGTCAGAGATGTAATGAACTGCCCCTAAACATCGCAAATGATGCCCCAGAAATCGAAACAGCATATCCGATTGATTCTCTGCACATTTCATTAACCATTTTAACCTTTATTAGGGACGCTATCAGGCATCACTCAAATCTGCCAAAGAAGGGCTTTGTTGAATAAATCAGATTTGAGGCGAGTCTTCCTGTAACAGCTCACTGTTCAGGCAATGCGCACGCTTTCTGGCATACCCGCCTTCGTCATTTTGTTCAGTGCACGCACCATCGCCAAAGCCTCTGCAACCTGACCGTCGTAGTCCCGTAGCACCAGCGAACCGCCTAACAACTGCTTTACCCTGTACATTGCCGTTTCGGCTATTGAGCGACGATTATAATCTGTCGCCCATTTCCACCGGGCATTGCTCTCGCTCAGCCGTTGATTTGCCACTGCACAGTTTCGGTCCGCATATTCACCCGACCAGTGACCCGCAACTTTCCGGGGAGGGATAAGTGCACTGATTTTCTTCCGACGCAGTTCGTCGTGGCATAACCGTGTATCGTAAGCCCCGTCTGCCGCCGCAGACCTGATTTTCCGGTGTATCTGTCGGATAAGAGCCGGGAAAGCTTCGGCATCGGTCACGTTGTTCAGCGACAGGTCTGCGCAGATGATTTCATGTGTTTTTGCATCAACGGCCAGATGCAGTTTTCGCCAGACACGACGCCGCTCCTTACCGCGCTTTTTCACTTTCCATTCGCCTTCACCGAAGACTTTCAGGCCTGTGGAATCAATCACCAGATGCGCTATTTCACCCCGGCGAGGTGTCTTAAAGCTGACATCAACCGACTTCGCTCGTTTGCTGACACTGGTGTAATCCGGGCAGCGCAAAGGAATGCCCATCAGGGAAAAAATGGAATCAATAAAGCCCTGTGCAGCCCGTAGGGTCAGCCGGAAAACGCGCTTAACGACCAGAACGGTGGTGATGGCAAGGTCTGAATAACGCAGAGGTCTGCCTCGTGATGAGGGCGTTGCTGATTCGTACCACGCCTGAATGGCTTCGTCGTCCAGCCAGAAAGTGACGGAGCCGCGATAAATGAGGGCTTTGTTATAGGCTTTCCAGTTGGTGATTTTGTACTTCTGCTTTGCCACTGTGTTGTCTGTATTATCAGGATAATGCGTGATCTGATCCTGCCGTTTGGCAAAAGTTCGATATATTCAACGAAGCCGCCTATATTTCGAAAAATTTCAGTGAATTATCTGCATTATTGAGCGCCGTTAAAGGTGTTGGTGCAGCGACTGTTGCCGTGCTGCTGGCCGAGGTTCCGGAACTTGGAATGTTGTCACTACGTGAAATTAGTGCGCTTATTGGGGTTGCTCCAGTAAACAGGGATTCCGGCACGATGCGTGGTCGCCGAACAGTATTCGGAGGGCGCGCTTCCGTCCGTACAGCTCTCTATATGTCAGCTCTGGTTGGGACGAGGCACAATCCGGTAATAAAAGAGTTCTACACACGCCTGGTTGTCGCAGGAAAACCCAAAAAAGTTGCACTGACGGCCTGCACCAGGAAATTGCTGACCATCCTGAATGCAATGCTGAAAAAGAAGGAAGCATGGGATCCGGTGTATCACCAGCATGCTTCGTAGTCGCGCTCGAAAGACAGTTGCTATGCTCAAACTATAGGGCAGGATCGTCTACCGGGGCTGGGTCAGTCCACTCAGCCGCCCATGGGCTGAGTATTACCATTACCTTTCTGTTTTTGTCAAACTCAGTTGTGGAATAACACTTTCCAAGTTGATATGTGAGTAAAATTTAGCTACAGTAAGTACGTAATGAAACATCTTGTTACATTAACACAGGTGATCATTGGAACTACTTGCTTCGGAAGGAAATGAGAGCAGGAGTCACGAGCCTCCGCTTGAACAAAAATGTGCCCCTGAGACGCAACATCGCGAATGTCGTAATCGTCAAATCTGCGGCATGGTATATTGCATACTGTTTTCAGCTCAAAGATGGTCAGCCAAAACACAACTAGACGAATTGCTACACTCGCGCCCTGATATGTTGGGAAAAGAAATGGAAAACGCTGAAAGCATACTATATTTCCAGTCAGGATCATTACCTAGAATAAAATCCCATAGGGATAGGAACTAATAATGAACAGAGTATATAAATTAATTTGGTCTACATCACTTAATATCTGGGTTGTTTGTTCCGAATTTGGAAGAAACACGAAATCATCAACCAAAGCATCATTTCTATTTGGTGCAGGATTATGTTTAATACCAAGTGCTGGTTTTACTGCTACTTGTGGTGGATATACGGTCCCTGATAATGGATTTACTTGTACTTCTATTTCACAAACAAACACGCCGAATGGAGATTACGGTCTATTAAATAAGTCATCTATTTATTACACTCCGGCAAGTGGAACAGATGGTGGGTATGGAAAAAATTTCATCCTTGAAAATCAAGACATAAATGTGACCAACGTAAAGTATACATCTGCAGGAGTATTGCTGGGGACTCGCGGTTATGATTCGGAGAATGTTCGTTATAATACATTGACGGGGAATAATTTAACGGTTATTGCAGATGGCATAAATGCTGGGACTTACTCTATTGCAGGATTAGGCGCTGCATTTGGAGGTAGTGTTTACTTTAATAATGTAAATTTAGAGTTTCAAAATGCAAACAATGCCGATATTAATGGTTTAATGGCTGGGCAGGCATATGGTGACCTTGGCAAGGATTCGTCTAACAGTAGAACAAATTATATTGAAATAAATAATAACTACACATTTAAAGCAACAAAATCTAGTTCAACAAATACAAACCCAGTAACGGGGATTAGAGCTATTCAAAACAATGATGGTTCTGGTTTGGGCAAAACAGGGGTTGGTCCGACTGCCCATGTCGTTATTAAGGGTGACTATAATGCTGATATTACATCAGCATACGGTAATGGTGTATATGTTTCAGGACAAGATTCAGCATCCAGACCTATGCCAACTGTAGAATTATTGGGCGATACATCAATTACACTACATGGTGGTGGTAATGCTTTACATATCGGTAAGAAAGATAGACTTGGCTCCTTTGTTCGCGATGGCTGGGGAGCAGGTCAAATCAATTTTGGTGAAAATTCAACCGTAAACATAGATCAGTCCGATGCAAAAGGTGAAGCTATTGTCTTATCTTATAATGGTTCTAAATTAGAAGCTGGTAAAACAAAATCATTTAAAGTACGCTCTCAAGACTCAGTTATTCGTGTCGGAAATGACTTTTTAACCAAGTCTGTACAAAATTCAACCGGGGAGATTTCTGCCAATATTAATAATGCCGATTTCGCAATTTCAGATGACAGTTTGACTGCATCGCTACTCAGAATTGATAACAATCAAGCAGATGTGAAATTTGATTTCACTGGCGAAAAAACTCAGTTGATTGCATCTAAATCTGGTTCTCTATTACAACTGGGTAACACATCGAATATCGACATGACGGTAAGCGAAGGAAAGATTCAGGGACTTACCGAAATGGGAACCACATCATCAATTGACTTAACATTGAATGAAGGCGCTTTATGGCAACTGGCCAAAAAAGGCGCGGAAACTCAGTCAACATTCACTACTTTAGTATTGAATGATTCGGTTTTAAATGGTTTTGATGTTGATGACGCAAACTGGGGAACGTCTGAGTTTACGCTGAAGGGCCAAAGCATTAATTCAAATAATGGTGTGATTAATCTGGATAATGGAAAAGTTGGTGATTTATTGACTTTAGAAGCTAACTATAACGGTAGTGGGAATGCCATTGTAAAAATGAATACTATCTGGAATGCCCCAGGTAATGAAGATGGTTCAAATTCATCATCTGATGTGTTAAGAATTAAAGGTACCGCAACGGGTATGACTACAGTCATACCCGTAGGTACTACGGGCACACTCAATTTAATTGATGGAAATGTGACTCAAATTCAAAAAATAATTAATACTGTACCTGTTATCTATGTTGAACAATCAGGAAGTCAATCTTTCCAGGGAAGTGCCCGAACGACTGGCATATCTGAAGTCCAGTTAGCCATGAGAAATAACCAATCAACCAATGTCGATGAATACTATTGGACAGCAAAAGCAAAAGCAAAAGATGTGGATGTAGATATTTATAACCCTGAAACATCCGGTTATGTACAGATGCCGGTGGCAAATATGGAGTTGGGTTACACAACCCTTGCAACATTACATGAACGTCGTGGAGAAAATCAAACGTTAGCATGGGATGAGTGTGGAAAATGTGTTAATGGTAATGATGGACAAAGTTGGGGGCGTATTGCTGGAGAACATTTAGATTTAGAGGGTAAAAACCGTTTTAACGTAAGTGGCGAACAATACCTGATACAATTAGGGCATGATTTCATCATTAGTGAAAATATAGAAAAGAAAACTCGCAATCATACCGGCGCCTATATATCTTATGGTCGTAGCAATATGGATTTTGAAGACCGTTACAGAGCCATTGATGGAAAGATTGTCGGTAATAAATTCACAGGTAATGGAAAAACCGATGCCTTTAGCCTGGGTTTATACAACACTTACTATGATAAAAATGGTTCGTATTTAGATTTAGTCGGTCAGGTTTCTCATTTACGAAATACATATAATGCGGATGGATTAGCGGAGGTAAAACAAAACGGCTTTAGCGCATTACTTTCATCTGAAGTTGGTCGACCATATGCATTAACGAAACACAAAGAAAATGAGTCTGGCTGGATGATTGAGCCGCAAGCTCAATTCGTCTATCAGTATTTGGATCTGAGTTCATTTAATGACGGGATCCGTCATGTTGATCAAAATGACCAGCATGGTTTACGGGGACGCTTAGGTGTTCGTTTAGCTCATAATAGTGAAGCTCAAGACTTAAGAACAAATACAGTGTATTTAACAGCCAATTTATTACACGATTTCCTTGATCAAAAAAATATAAATATTGGCTCAGATAGCATACATGAGAAATATAATAACACTTGGGGATCGGTTGGGGTTGGTGTTCAACTACCAATAAGTCAGCATGGCTACGTCTATGCTGACGGGCGTTATGAACATTCATTTACATCTGATAAACGTGAATCATACAAAGGAACGGTCGGCCTTAAGTTTACTTGGAAATAAAAATGGCTTGTTTTTTTTAAAACGTCCCATTAATAATGGACATAAAAGGCTATAAAATGAAAAAATATTTTTTTATTATATTAAGTTCATTGTTTTTAACTGCATGCGCAGGAAATGTTAATCATAGCTGGTGCCCTTCGGTTGAGGAAGTTAAGGCACAGGCACCGATTGCATATGAAAATCAGACTATTCAACTTTCCGCCGATGCATTGTTTAAATTCAATAGGGCTGGAATTAATGATTTATTACCAAAAGGTAGATCTGAGCTTGATGATTTAATTTTTAGATTAAAAAGTAACTATGTGACCGTAAAACAAATCGATATTACGGGACATACTGATCGTTTAGGATCAGACCTGTATAATATGAAATTAGGAATGGAGCGCGCTGAAACAATACGTAAATACTTAGTTAACAATGATATACAGACAACTTTAAATATATCAAGTCAGGGAAAAAGGCAACCAATAACAACTTCTTGCACGGCTAAATATGGACTGGAAGCATTAAAAGCATGCTTACAACCAGACAGAAGAATTGAGGTGAGGGTAATAGGGATTAAAATAAAACAGGGATACATTAAATAACGTTTCATTAGAAGGTTATTTGTTAATAAATACTGGATTGACCCCACGACAGTAGACATTTCCTGTCCTCACGACGAGGCCTTTTCGAAGGCCTCCGGACTGACGCAGCCGAGATGACTGTGGCGCCGGGCCCGGTTGTAGAACACTTCAATGTAATCGAAGATATCCGCCCGGGCCAGATCCCGGGTTTTATAGATACGTTTTCTGATCCGTT